>JBKKBQ010000302.1:0-4364 GCA_046714015.1 Nitrospira sp. | reverse complement strand
ACATTTGATCCATTCGGTTCTTGTGGCATGTGCCTCGTCATGCAAGAGGGGAAGAAGGCCCCCGTTCGGTCCTGTACTGCCAAGGCAGCGGCAGGAATGGTGATCCGTACGGAAGGAGAGGATCTCTTTCTCGCCCGGAAGAAAGCCGTCGAGAAACACTTGTCCGTGCATCCTCTCGACTGCCCCGTGTGTGATGCGGACGGCCATTGTGAACTTCAAGATATGGCCTTCCAGCATGGTGTGACGAATCTACCCAATGCCAAGCAGAAATTCATTCCGGAAGATACCCGCAGCCCCGTGCTCGACTTCAACATGAATCGCTGCATCGCCTGCGCGGAATGCATCAATGTTTGCAAGGATGTGTTGATGATCGATGCCTTGCAGTTCATGAAGAAGGGTGGATTCAACCAGGTCGTGGCCAAGGGCGACCTCGCCCTCAATTGCGAATTCTGCGGAGACTGTTTAGCGGTCTGTCCGGTCGGCGCCATCACGAACAAGTTTTCCAAGTTTCTGTATAAACCGTGGCAGATGAAAACGACGACGACGACTTGCAACTACTGCGGAGACGGTTGCCAACTCTACCTGGAAACAAAAGATGAGGAAGTGGTCCGAGTCACTTCCCCGTTATCTTGGAAGAACAAGTGGGGAGACCGATCGGAAACCGCCAAGGGACATGGTGGGATCTGCGTACGCGGACGTTTTGGGTTTGAATATCTGGACAGTAAGAGCCGGCTTACGCAGCCCCTGGTCCGCGAAGGCGGTCAGTTGGTGCAGAAGCCTTGGCTGGAAACGATGCATCTGCTTGTAGACCGGTTGACCGAAATCAAACGCAAATACGGCGCCGATGCCGTCGCCGGCCTCGCGACAGCCCGCTGCACGAATGAAGAACTGTATTTGTTTCAGAAGCTCATGCGCACGGCTTTTGGCACCAACCAGCTCGATAGCAGCGCCCGCTACGGTCATATGAACTTTGTGCTGGCGTCCAAACAGGCCGTCGGACTGGGGAGAACGCCGAATGATTGGGAAGATCTGACCAAAGCGAAAGCCATCATTGTGATCGGCTCCAATATTACCGAGACGAACCCGTTGACGGCTGTGCGAATCAAAGAAGCCATGCGGGTCTACAAGGCCCAGGTGGTGACGCTCGACAGCGCCATCACGAATATGGCGAAGTTGGCATCGCACCCGTTTTTGATCAAGCCTGGGATGGAAGGAGCCGTGATCGATGGGTTGGTCAAGGCGACCATCGACCGGGATTTGGTGGATGAAGAGGCGGTTGGGAAACACCCCCAAGCGTTTGAAGCGCTCAAAAGCGCGGTGGCAAATGTTTCGTTGGAGCGCCTGGCGGCTCAGACCGGCGTTCCCGTAGCAGCCTTCGGAGAAATAGCGGCGATTTTTGCCGAATCGCTGAGGTCGATCATTCTGTGCGCGGAAGGGATTGTCAGACGCGCGAACGGCTATCAGAACGTCTTAAAACTGATGGATTTCGCCTGGATCACCGGCAAGCTGGGTCGACCAGGTTGCGGTGTGAACACGGTGACGGAGGAGCCGAACGAACAAGGGGCCGTTGATATGGGCGTCGTTCCGGAGTTTTTTCCCGGACAAGCTCGGTTTGACGATCCAGGAGCTCGAGACCGTTTCGCCAAGGCCTGGGAGACGTCGCTACCTCCTGTCGAATCGGGGGCACATCTCATGGAGATTTTAAAGCGCTGCAAGAGCGGCCAAATTAAAGCGCTGTACGTGCTGGGCGAAAATCCGCTTGCGACCTTGCCGGCCTCTATGGAGGTGCGAGCTGGTCTCGAGCGGCTTGAACTGCTGGTGGTGCAAGATCCTTTCTTGACCGACACGGCGAAGTTGGCTCATTTCGTTCTCCCGGCTTGCACCTATGCAGAAAAGGACGGCACCTTTACGAACCTTGAAGGTCGTGTGCTTCGCGTTCGTCAGGCGATGGATCCGCTTGGAGAGAGCCTACCGGACTGGCACATTATCACCGCCCTCGCGAACGCCATGGGATGTCAATGGGAATACCAATCGTCCAACGATATTCAAGCCGAGATCATGAAGCTTCTGCCCGGATACTACAATCTCGGCCAACCCCGTAAAGCAATCCCCGTCCCTGACCAGTATTTGTCGAGTGGCTATGCGAGTGAGGTCAAGGCTCGTTATCGCCCGACTCCGGACCTAGGGGAACACACACGGCCCTTTGCGCTGTTGATGGGGCAGGTGCTGATGCATTCAGGAAAACTGTCGACGCAAGCGCCCGGGTTGATCAACATTGCCCCGAACACCGGGAAGCTGCGGATGAACATCCAAGATATAGAACGCCTTGGATTACAAGACGGCGCGAAGGTGCGTCTGACCTCCGACCGTGGGTCCCTGCAGCTCGGTGTGCAGCCGGATCAGTCTGTCGCGCCGGGCACCTGTTTTTTCCCTGAACATTTTAATGAACCCCCGGTGAAGGACTTGATGACCGTGTCGGTTGATCCCACGACCGGCGTCCCGTCGTTCAAGCAGATCTGGGTAAGTGTTGAACAGGCATAAGCGGATGTGTACGGCTTCCCCTTTCGTGATGAGGAACCTCCG
Source organism: Nitrospira sp. (assembly GCA_046714015.1). GTDB lineage: Bacteria > Nitrospirota > Nitrospiria > Nitrospirales > Nitrospiraceae > Nitrospira_D. The sequence goes on along the minus strand of JBKKBQ010000302.1, from coordinate 1,781 downwards.
ATGAGCGTCGCCGCCCTGACCAAAAAAATCCTTCATGCTGCGCTCTTCTATGAGATTTGGGATGCCATGAAGGTCACGTTTCGGCACATGCTTCATCGACCGATGACGTTGCAGTATCCGCGGGAACAACGAACGATCCCGGATACGCATCGCGGTGCGCTGGCCTTGCTTCGATACGATGATGGTCAAGAACGATGCGTCGGCTGCGATCTCTGCGAGGTCGCCTGCCCCTCGCACTGCATCAAAGTGATTAGTGCGGAGGATACGACTCGTCCACTCCAGCGCTACGCGAGTGAATTCTATATCGATATCACGAAATGCGTCTTCTGCGGGTATTGCGTTGAGGCCTGTCCGGTCAACGCGCTGGCGATGACCAAGATGTACGAATATTCAACCCACGACAAACGCAGTCTGCTGTTCGACAAAAAGCGTCTGTACGACATCGGTGAGCGCCACCTCGATGATGGGAAGAAATATTTGTACGCGCACAACCAAGAAAAAAATGTCGAGCAGAGCCGCGAGTACCGCTACTATTTTCCGCAGTCGGTACAGAAGTCGACCCAACCACCTCCCAAACATCTGAGCTGAGCCGCGTGCATGATCGGAGTATTTTTCGCTTATTTCGCATTGGTCAGTATTGTCGCCGGTGTTTTGACGGTGACCTTACGACACCCTGTTCACTGCGCGCTCTCTCTGCTCGTGTTGCTCATGCACGTCTCCGGCCTGTTCATCCTCCTGAACGCGGAGTTCCTGTGGGCCGTGCAAGTCATCGTCTACGTCGGGGCCATTCTGGTGCTGTATCTCTTTGTGTTGATGCTGATGAACCTCAAAACGGATGAGCGGTATTTTCATTCATCGGCTCTGTATATTCTCGGGCCTGCAGTCTTGGGGGCGGGTTACGTTCTGTCTCTCCTGCTGCGGTCTCCATTTGCCGGGGCGAAGGGGGATACTCCCGCCACAGCCGTGCTGCAAGATGGGGATACCTACGCCGTGGGCATCAAGATGTTCAGCGACCATCTCTTGCAGTTTGAGATCGTCGGCATATTTCTGCTCGGAGCCATCATCGGCGCGATTGTGCTGGCCAAGACGCCGAAGCCGCTGGATGCGGAGCGAGAGCGGCTGTGATCCCACTGGCTGCCTATACTGCCGTCAGCGCCGTCCTTTTCATGACGGGACTCTTGGGTGTGCTTATCAGGCGGAACTTCATCATTGTGCTGATGTCGGTCGAAATCATGATGAATGCGGCCAACATCAATTTGGTCGCCTTTTCATACTATTTGGAATCGATGGCAGGGCAACTTGTGGCCCTGTTCATCATCGCCATTGCGGCGGGCGAAGCGGCCGTCGGTTTGGCCATCATCATCGTCGTGTTCAGAGGCAAGATTTCCACGAATGTGGATGAAATGAACCTCTTAAAGTGGTAGCAGGATGTGGGCAATCACATCCAACGGTGCAGTCGGCGGCTCGTACTCCTCAACGTACCCACAAGCGTACGCTTTAGGTTCCGGCTCCGTGCAGCATGGTTGGCTAGCTGAGCATCCTCGGAATGGCACGGTACTGTGTCTGACTTGACTGATCTTCTCATCAAATTGATTCCTGTGTTCCCGCTGCTCGCGGTCCTTGTGAACGGAGTGCTCGGACCGCGCTACTCGCATGACACGGCCCATCGATTGGCTTGGGGGTCGGTCGGTCTCTCGTTTCTCTGCACGGTCGGTGTCTTTTCCGATGTCATGCGGACGGGAGCATCCCATGAAGTCATTGTCTATCAATGGATCTTCGGG
>JBKKBQ010000301.1:0-4763 GCA_046714015.1 Nitrospira sp. | reverse complement strand
GAGATCGTCATCGCCGAGGATGAATCTCCCATCGAAATTGCTGCCATGGTCCGGTCTGTGAGTGCGCGCGGCATCGCCTTCAAGTTTCTCCGCAAGGCCCAAGAGAATAAACGCCTGCTGACTTTTATCCAATCACATGCAGGCTCAACTTCCAACGTCCTCTCCAAGGCCGTCGAGCCGACAGTCACCGGCTAGCCTCGATTTCCCGGCCTGGCAGGCTGTTTAAAAACTATTTGATATCCCAAAGATAACCAGCCTGCGAGCGATCGCTGATCCCATCAGAAACGCGCGCAGGGTGTTCAAACAGGCCGTCGTTCTCACCCGCCCGCCCCCAGCGCGCCGTGACGCGCATTTCACCGAGCAAGGCCGCAGCGAGCGAAGGGGCGAGGCGTACGCTTCGGTACGTTGAGCCTCTGAGCGATGCGAGAACGCCGCTGGCGGACTGTTTCAACACCCTGCTAGGTAGGCGTTTCCCAGGCAGACGGCAGCGGATAGTCTGTAATCAAGCGGTCATGTTCGGTGAGATCGTACAGCTCGATGGTCAGATCGTTTCGATCCATCGGTTCCGTGCAGGCGGAAGAGGAGAGCACATCGATCAACGTTTGTGCCTTGTCTCTTGTCGAAAACCGGCAGAGCCCGTGTTCAGGCATGCCTGACGACGGGTGCCAGAAGGCGAGGTCGATCGCACTACCTTGATAGATGCCCAGGGTGCGGTGTCGTACTTGAAACCCACCAGGTTCATGAATCGATGGCTTCCGTGGCATAGGCCCTCTTGACCGACATATCTTAATGATTATGCCCATGGTAGCATGATCGCAAGATCCGGGGACACTGCGTCCTGCTCTACTGCTGAAGGAGGGAACGATGGGGCGTACTTGGTGGAAAAAGACGGTGATCACCATAGTGATGATCAGTGCGTTTTCTGTGTCCGGTTGCGGGTACAACGACCTGCAAGGGTTGGACGAAGATACGAAGGCGGCGTGGAGCGAAGTGATCAATCAGTACCAGCGTCGTGCCGATCTCATTCCCAACCTTGTCGCGACGGTCAAGGGATACGCGGCTCACGAAAAAGAGACTCTTGAGGGAGTCGTCAACGCCAGAGCTAAGGCGACCGGGGGGCAAGTGACGCCCGAGGTGCTCAAGGACCCAGCCGCATTCGAGGCATTTCAAAAAGCCCAAGCCGGCCTGACGTCGGCGTTAGGCCGACTCATTGCAATCGCAGAAAACTACCCGAACCTCAAAGCTGATCAAAATTTTCGGGATCTCCAGAGTCAACTTGAAGGGACGGAAAATCGGATCACCGTGGCGCGTAAGCGGTATATCGATCGAGTGGCGGAGTACAACAAGATGGTCCGCTATTTTCCGACGAACTTGACTGCCAAGTTTCTGCTGCATCTGGAAGAGCGACCCAACTTTACGGTCGCCGATGAGAATGCCGTCGCGAAGCCACCAGAGGTGAAGTTTTAAGCCGAAGGTGGAGTTGAAACGAAGGATGGGAGCATTCAGCATGAGCCGCCTCTCATCCTTCTGTGCCCTCATCACTGTCTTTTGTACCGTCCTGCTTGCGACACCCGCCGCTGCGCTTGAGGTCCCTTCACTGGCCGGGCAGGTGGTCGATCAAGCTCGTGTCTTGCCGCCGTCAACTGTTGAGTCAATTACGGCTCAATTGGCGGCCCATGAAACCAAATCAAGTAATCAGGTTGCCGTCCTCATCGTTCCGACCCTCGACGGTGACATCATCGAGGAATTCTCCCATCGCGTGGCAACGGCCTGGAAGCTCGGCCAAAAGGGGACTGACAATGGCGTGCTCCTATTAGTGGCGATCCAGGAACGCAAGGTCCGTATCGAAGTGGGATACGGGTTGGAGGGTGCCTTAACGGATGCGAGATCGGCGCAGATCATCAGACATGAAATCGTCCCCCATTTTCGTGCCGGTGATATCGCAGCTGGCGTGACGGCTGGCGTTCAAGCCATTCTACGGACCATTGAAGGAACCTATCAGGCTCCTGAGAAGGCTCAGCCGCAACCAGACAGCGATGTGATGGGGCAAGTGGTCGTTGCGGTCATCGTCGGACTGATGGTCGGGCTCGCGCTCATGAATGTCCACCGATTCATCGGGCCGATCGCCGGTGCAGGACTCTCGACGTTGCTGGCACCGTGGCTTGTGCCGGCACTTGTGGCAAGCGGAGTCACCCTGCTCCTGCTCTTGGTCATCGGTGCGGCCGGAACCGGAGGAAGGACCGGTCGATACAGAGGAGTGGATGACTGGGTTGGGTACAGCAGTCGCGGCGGTGGATGGGGTGGAGGGTCCCTTGGAGGCGGAGGTGGTTTTGGAGGGGGCGGTTTTGGTGGGGGAGGCGGCAGTTTCGGAGGAGGGGGTGCCAGTGGAAACTGGTGAAGGACTGACATTCACCGCTGAAGAGCGGGAGCGGATCACACTGGCGGTGCAGGCGGCCGAGGTGCATACCAACGCTGAAATCGTGCCGTTGATTGTGGCGCGATCCGGGCTCTATCGCGAGACGCAGCATCGGGCGGGCCTCAGTATGGCATTGGTGGTGCTGACCGTTCTGCTGACCTTCGACATGCTGTGGCTTCCATGGGGGTGGCATGCGTCCAATGCGGCGTGGCTCATCCTGGCAACCGTCATCGGCTATGGAGTGGGCACATGGCTTGGAACCCTTGTGCCGGTCATTCGTCTGCTGACACCGATTGAGCGAATGCACCATAAAGTGAGGCTCAGGGCAGAACGTGCGTTTGCGCAGCATGCTGTCACGCAGACCCGTGAACGAACGGGGGTACTGATCATGGTGTCTCTCCTGGAGCATGAGATCTACGTCCTACCGGATCAACCCTTGTTTCAACGAGTACCAAAGGAACGGTGGACACAAGTCGTTCACGCCGCAGTCGTCCGATTGAAGACGGGTGATCTCATCGGTGGGCTGTGCCAGGGAATCAAGGAGTGCGGCGTGCTGCTGGTTGAAATCTGCCCAGGCCGCCCGGGTGACAATCCTAATGAATTACCGAACGAAGTAATTCAGGAACAATAGAATAGAGGCCTATTAGGAGCAAGCGTCGCTGTTCTCGAAATAGGGTGGATTCTTGAGCCATCCGATGCGACCGTTCTCGGCCGTTACTTTCACCCACCAGACAGCAACTGGGCGTAGGAGTCCTTGTAGATTGAATTCAGATGGTGGTGGATCTGGGGTTGGTGCGTCTGATGCGATTTGATCTGAGTATGCCTTTCCACGGTACCAGAATAGATCGAATCCCTCGCCCATGTCGTGAAGTGTGTAGAGCAGCTCGCCGGGTCTGAGGTGAAGACGCGGTTCTGGCTCGGGATCGCTCACACCTTGGTCATAGCCCAACGATATTGGCTGTACTACCTTTGTGACTCCGGCTTTCGTTGTTTTTACAAATCCCGTCTCAGCCGTGACTACTTGCTTTTTTTGGATCGTGAATGCAACTGGTGAGCCGTCTTTAGCTTCAACATAAGCGACCACAGCATGTCGCGCCTTCCAGCTTCCATATACACAGCACTCGAATGGACATGCATTTTGGTCGATATAGGGAAGTGGTGGCAGTTCTTGCCCAAGCATTGGAGTTGCTGTTGTCAGCGCGAGCAATGAGAGAATTAGGCCATGCCACTTCATTTGTTGCTCCGTATCCGCGTTGGCAATCGGTAAATCAGATCCTTATCAGTGCACTGATTCATGCTAACACCGAGCTTGACCCGAGACCACGTGAAATAAAATACCGGTAGACACCAAAACATGGTCGACTGCAACGAAATCTCGCCTTCGATAGACGCCTTGCGATCGTTCCGCTAGAATCCGGTCCATGTCAGAGCCTACCGTTTCGGCCGGTGCTCCCACCAAACCCCAGGACGAGAGTCAGTTAGTTATAAAATCGGCTGGGATGATTGGGGTCGCCACGTTCTCCAGTCGCGTGCTCGGGTTCATCCGCGACATGGTTCTCGCCAAGCTCTTCGGTGCCACGCCGGCGGCCGATGCCTTCTTCGTTGCGTATCGTATCCCGAACCTGCTCCGTGAGCTCTTTGCCGAAGGGTCGATGTCCGCCGCGTTCATTCCCGTCTTCACGGAATATCACACGCTCAAATCCAAACAGGATGCGTGGGAGCTGGCGAGCGCGGCATTCACGACGCTGCTGACCATTGTGACGGGCATTACCATGCTCGGAATCTTGGGGGCGGCGGGTATTGTCTGGCTCTTGGCTCCGGGGTTCCATGACGATCCGGCCCGGCTTGAAATGACGACATTGCTCACGCGCATGATGTTTCCCTATCTCATCTTTATCAGCCTTGCCGCGCTGGCCATGGGGATCCTCAATTCTCTGCGGGCCTTTGCGGCCCCGGCGTTCTCTCCGGTCTTTTTCAATCTGTTCATCATCGGGTGTTCACTGTTTCTCGCGCCGACTATGCGGGAACCAATCCTCGGTGTCGCCATTGGAGTCGTGGCCGGCGGTGCAGCCCAGTTTGCGATGCAATTGCCGGGACTCAAGCTGCGCGGCATGTTGTTCGGGTTCAGGTTCAATCCCGGCCATCCCGGTGTACGAAAGATCGGTCGGCTGATGATTCCGTCGCTGCTCGGGTTGTCGGTGACACAGATCAATATCACCGTGAGCACGATTTTGGGGTCGTTTTTTTCCGGTGGCCCGACCTATCTGTTTTATGGCATGCGGCTCATCCAATTTCCGCTCGGCATTTTTGGCGTCGCGTTGGCGACGGCCATCCTCCCCACGTTATC
>JBKKBQ010000300.1:0-15534 GCA_046714015.1 Nitrospira sp. | reverse complement strand
GTTCGAGCCCAGGGATCATTCGAAACACGCGCTTCTGCTCTGGGTAGGTGAGTTTGGTCTGAAAGCCCACCAGGTTGTAACAGGTACGATGAATATTTTCCGTTCGCAACTGGACGACGGCAGCCGGCTGGATCCCGGTCCGTGGATCTTTGAGGCCGACTGGTTTCATGGGACCGAACTGCATCGTCTGGCGGCCACGCTCGGCCAGCACTTCAATCGGCACACAGGCCTCGAAGTATGGCGTCTTCTCAAATTCCTTCGGCTGGACTTTCTCTGCGGCCATCACGGCATCGTAAAAGGCATTGTACTGTTCTGCCGTCATGGGGCAATTTAAATAATCATCTCCGCCTTTGTCATAGCGAGAGGCGCGAAAGACCATGTCCATGTTGATCGAGTCCGCGTCGACGATCGGGGAAATGGCGTCGTAAAAATACAGGTACTGTGATTGGGTTGCGGCACGAATGGCGTGCGAGAGTTTACCGGAGGTCAACGGCCCGGTCGCAATAATGCAGAGGCAATCGGTGGGAATGTCCGCGATCTCTTCGTGAAGAATTCTGATGCGTGGATGTCCCTCTAAGGCCTGGGTGATGTGTAACGAAAACTGGTCGCGATCGACGGCCAGTGCTGACCCGGCCGGCACACGGGCCCGCTCCGCAGCGGAGATGATCAGCGAGTTCAGCCGCCGCATCTCTTCCTTTAGAATGCCGGGGGCATTCAGCGGATCGAGCGACCCGAGTGAGTTCGAGCAGACGAGTTCGGCCAAGTTTCCGGTCTTATGCGCCTTCGTCATCTCTTTCGGACGCATCTCGTAGAGCGTTACTTTGGCTCCACGATTGGCCGCTTGCCAAGCGGCTTCGGAGCCAGCCAGACCCCCGCCCACGATGACCACGTCATCTCTCATGATCGACATTCCTTGGGATAAAGGGGGTTCATTCTAGAAACCGTCTTTTGATGAAGTCAAGGAGAGAGACAACGTTGAACCATGCCGAAATCCCGTGCTAGACTCTCTTTCGGTCGGGCGATTAGCTCAGTGGTAGAGCGCTTCCTTCACACGGAAGAGGCCACAGGTTCGATACCTGTATCGCCCACCATTCTCTCTTCCGTGACGACGTCCTATCTGCTGAGAAGCGTTGACCTTTCAAAAAACGAACGAAACCTTCGAATTCTGGACAGAAACGAAGGTCTCGGCTACACTTCTCATTGTCTTTGTGACACAGGTTGAGAATCTAGTGGTGAGGATCGAAACAAGCGAGGTTACATTATGAAAGCGACATCGATAGCTCTCGGCATCATGATGCTGGCCACGGTTGCCGCCGGTTGCAGCACAACGCACCAACAAGGCGCAAGTGTCGATGTCAAGGAATATACGCCTCCAACCAGTATCTACAACATTCTGGACAGCACCGCGCTGGTCTACTCGGAACCCACAGCTGGTTCGGCGGTCAATGATCATCCTCTTCGCTGGCTTGGGTTTATCGCGCATCCGATCGGCCATGCTTTCGACTACGGGATTAACCGTCCGATGTATACAGTTGGCCGCAGCTCCCCCTATCTACACGGATATACAGCTGAAGATAGCATGGTAGACGCCCAACGCCGCTAGTTTTGGTCATCCTTTCGTTACAGTGAGGGCCCGCTCTTCTCAAAGAGCGGGCCTTTTACATTCCTCTTCGCGAAGACCCCCTCAAATCGTGTATTGTTCACAGTGTGCACAGGACGAGGATTGCTCGATGAATTCCTTCAGGTACATCTCTTTCGCCGGCCTCTTTGCGGTTGTGTGCCTAGTGATCGGGTGTAGTGGTTCAGCAGCCCCCCTTAAGCCCCCGCGTCCTCCGTCCAAAACCGACCTCGTTCTGCTCGCCTCAACGGCGCTCTGCGAGCGCAAGACCGAATTCGTGAGAAAACATCCCTCCCACACATCGAAGAATTGGGGAAGTGGCCAGGAACTCACGATTCCGCTGGAGAACAGTGCTTCGCAGGGAGAAGAATCCTATTTTTTCGACGACGATGGTGTCCTGGTCGGCGCGCTGTTCACGTTCCCTAAGGGGCTGGACCTCAAACCCTATCCTGTGCTTCGGCGCACGCTCTCACAGTTGAGACCGTCAGTGGAGTTCTACTTGAATGTGGCCCAATTGGAAACACGAACAAACATGGAGAGTAGCGCTCTGCTTGAGACCGGTGACGAGAAAAGCACGACCCAGTATCTCCTCATCGGTCCGCCAGAACATCACCTCCTGCTCCAGGCCTCGTTCACCATTGACCCCTATGTCCGACTCTTCTCTCCGTACCGACGAGAGTTCCTTGATCGGCTTCGCAACCCGACGGGAGGTAAGGAGGGGCAGAAGATGGAGAGTCAGGGAACCGAGGATAAAGAACCGTTCTCGTCGTTGCAGCAATTCGCTCGCGGCCAAGCTGCCCAGCTTGCCTATTGCGGTGACAAGAACTATGAGATCGCGGCCGACGCATACCAAAAGGCGATTGCCAGTGGATTCACGAATAAGGTGTGGCTTGCCGAAGCTCGGCATAAGCTTGGAGTTGCGTGGCTAGCGAAAGGCCAATTTGAGAAAGCGAAAGCCGAGTTGCTGCAGTCGCTTGCCCTCAGGCCCAGCATCCCCGAGGTCTTAAACAATCTTGGCACCGTCCAGATCAAACTCGGAGACAAAGCCGCCGGCCTAAGCTTATTTGAAAAGGCGGTGGTCCTGCGTCCTAACTACGCTCTGGCCCGCTACAACCTTGCGGAGGCATTGGAGGCGACGAATCCCAAGCGTGCCCTCTCCGAGTATGAAACCTATCTCGCCCTCGCAGAAGGGATTCCTGAAGAGGAGGCACGCATTGCTCACGTCAAAGAACGGATCAAGATTTTGAAGCAGTAGTTCAATCCCGCTCTGCGGGACCCCGTACACTTAGTCTCGCGTAAAACCTGCAAATCTGGAAGTGTTATATTCTTTCGATAGCATGATGTCTGGCTCGTGTCTTAACGTGGGAGGGTCATCATGCGTCGAGCATTTCTGTGTGGTCTTATGGGGTTCTTTTTGATCTCAGCCACACCGGCGGCTGCGGAACGGAATTGGGAATTTTCTTTCGGCGGATACGGTGGATGGGCGTTTCATGGCGACACAACATTTGAAAACAACATATTAACAAACCTTTCCACGGGGCTAGTAGAACCGGTCAATGCCAAGGGAACGAATCTCCGCTTTGAAGACGCAGGAACATTCGGCGCTAAACTCACCGCCTGGCATTTGCCCAGAAAATACAGTTGGCAGCCGCAAATCGGATTTGAAATCGATTGGACCAGGTTTACCGCGGACGTGCCGGATGGCCAGGTACTCCCGGCATTTGGGACATTTCAAACCACTGGTACGCCGGTTGGATTCATAGGGCCTATCCCGGGGGAAAGAATTTGCCGTCGACAACATGATGTTCAACCTACTGTTTCGTTATCCAATCTGGGCGACAGAAGATTTGCCGCAGGGTCGATGGTATCCCTATATCGGCATTGGAGGGGGTGCCCAGCGGGCTCGCCTATTCGCTACAGGGCTATGAAGAAACCAGCACGTCTCCTTCGTTTCAGGCATTGGGAGGAGTCAAGTTTTTTGTCATTAAGCACCTGGCTCTCTTTGGCGAGGCGAAGTGGACACAGGGCTGGCACACATTCAAATACGAAACGGACTTCTATTGGGAACGCTATAGAATTTCAACGGTCCATCTGGTCGGAGGAGTGGCGCTGCATTTTTGATTTACGTAGCGAACAAGCTCAGCCTCGAGCTCGTCCTTCCTGTTCTTGGAGGGTTTTGCACTCGATGCAGAGGGTTGTCACCGGGCGGGCTTTCAGCCGCTTATACGGAATATCTCCACCGCAGCGCTCACAAATCCCGTACGTCGCAGCATTCATACGTTCCAGCGCTTCGTCGATCTTCTTGAGTAACTTCCTCTCACGCTCCCGAATTCGCATGGAAAAATTCTGATCGACCTCGGCGGATGCCTGGTCGCTGACATCGGGAAATGCCTCGAGGTCGCCTCGATGGGTCAGGACTTCCCCGACCTCATTTAGGATGGATGCGCGCTGGCGCTCAAGATCACGGCGGATGTCGGGATATTTCGCTTTCTTGGCAATTGTCTTCCGATTGCTTACCGAACGCGTGGCGGGCGCTGTGTTCAGCGATTTGGTCGAAGGAGGACGTTTACTGGGGCCGCGTGTTTTCATAGCTCGGTTCTGCGTATGAGAAAAAGAGAGAACTATACCAATCTAAATGAAAGGGGGTCAACGAGGGTTTGCAACTTCCTGTACAGGCTATAAATCACGCCGACCCTCGATCGATTTCAGCAACGTCACTTCATCCGCATACTCAATGTCCATGCCCACTGGAATCCCATACGCAATTCGGGACACGCGTACGCCGAAGGGCTTGAGCAACCGAGTCAGATAGATCGCCGTGGCTTCTCCTTCAATGGTGGGGTTCGTCGCGAGAATGATTTCGTCAACCCCGCCGAGTTTCACACGCTCAACAAGCTCATCCGCTTTGATGTCTCCCGGACCGACACCGTCGAGTGGGGAGAGCGCTCCCAACAGGACGTGATAGAGTCCGCGATAGGCACCTGCCCGTTCGACGGCATACAGCGTACTCGGCTCTTCAACGACGAAGATCTTCGTCCGATCGCGTTTCGGGTCGAGACAAAACTCGCACAAGTCCGCTTCGGCGATATTGCGGCATTGTCTGCAAAACGCCAACCCATCCTTCACCGCACGAATGGCATCGGCCAGCCGCAGGGCATCCTCTCGCTCAGCCTTCATGAGATGAAAGGCCAACCGCTGGGCGCTATTGTGACCGACTCCCGGGAGACGGACCAGTTCCTTAATCAATCTCGCCAACAAGCCTTGTTGATCGACGGCCATTACTAGAACAGACCCGGAATTTTCATCCCGCCAGTCAGCGCTTTCATTTCGCCTTCCATCAATTCTTTGGCCTTGCGAAGCGCGTCGTTCGTCGCAGCCACCACAAGATCCTGGAGCATATCGACATCGCCGCTCTTGACGACCTCGGGGTCGATCGTCACGCTGACAATCTGCATCGCCCCGTTCGCCGTAACGGTGACGATCCCGCCGCCGGCCGTCCCGCTGGCGGTTTTCGACGCCGCCTGCTCCTGAATCTTGGCCATTTGTTCCTGCATGGCCTGGGCTTGCTTGAGGATGTTGCTCATGTTGCCGAACGGATTTTTCATTCGCTTGCCTCCTGCTGGGCTATGGTACGAACCTCGGCCAATTCGACGCCGAATATCTCGAGGGCCTGCTTCACCGTTGGGTTTGCTTTCGCGCGTTCGAACAACACCAGCCGTTGTTCTTGTTCCTTGGCCGCCCGTACTTGGGCCATGGTCGGTCCCGGTGGATGGGTCTCAGTCAGCTCAATGATGCGGACACGTATGGGAGACCCCAATTGACGCTCGCACAGCTTTGATAACACCAGAAGATTCTCTTCCTTCTCCAATCTCGCTCTGGCAAGGGTTGCCTGTTTGGCAAATCCGATGGTGACGAAGCCACTCTCCATGGCAACAAACCTGCCGGCTTCGAGAAACGGCGCGATATTGGGAAATGAAGCGGCAACCTCTTCTTGGACCAGTTCCCACTGCAACGTCGGTGGGGACCAGACGGCTATGGAGGGCACGGTGGCCGGGGTGGCTGTCGTCACATCGGTCGGTGGATTGTGAGACGGTCCTGCTGGAATCGATGACCCTTCATCCGTTTCCCCCCTGGACGTGCGAGCAGGTTTAGCGATGGGCCTTGACGCAGCGGGTACGCCCTGGCGCAAAGCTGGAGAAGTTGAGGGCCCACTCTTGCGTCCTTCCGGCTCAGCCGGAGGTTTCTGGCTGGAAGACGACGCTGTCCGTGCCGGGCGGGCCTCTGTACCATCTCGTTGGCGCAAGAGCCGTGTGGCTCGAACAGCCGCGGTCTCCATCACAAAACGAGGGTGGCTGCTGAATCGTAATGAATCTTCCGCTTGAATGAAGATTGCCATCAGTTCCTGAAGCTGTTCCGGAGTCAGTGCCTTAGCATCCATCGACAGCTGGTGCAGATCGTCTTGCGAGATTTCAATCAAGCCACGCAGCTCGGCTGTACCGGGAACGACTGCCGCCACGAGCAGATTGCGGATATGTTCCACGACTTCCGCGCAGAACGCCCGCAAGTCATGTCCCCGGTCCAATAAAGTGGCCAGGCTGGTAAGAGCAGCAGGGCTGTCTTGAGCCATGATAGCTCGAATGAGTTCCTGCACCAGTTCTTCAGGTACGGCTCCTAACAGCAGTTCGAGATCCGCGTGGTTTATGGCCTTGCCGCCATAGGCAATGGCCTGATCGAGCAAACTCAAGGCATCGCGCATACTCCCTTCGCTGGCACGAGCCAGGGCCAAGAAGCTCCGTTCCTCAAGCGTTAACTGATCTTGCGCTGCCACGTGCCGAAGTCGTTCGATGATTTCGGTTCTGGCGATCCGACGAAAGTTGTAGTGCTGGCATCGCGAGAGAATTGTCGCGGGGATTTTGTGAATTTCCGTCGTCGCAAATATGAACACCACATGTGCCGGTGGTTCTTCGAGCGTCTTCAACAAGGCATTAAACGCAGAGTTTGAGAGCATGTGGACTTCATCGATAATGTAAACTCGAAACTGACCACGAAACGGCGTGAACTTCACGTTCTCGCGGATTTCTCGCACATCGTCCACGCTGGTGTTGGACGCACCATCAATTTCGATGACATCAACCGAGTTCCCTTGCGCAATCTCGCGGCAGTTTTCGCAGGTGTCGCAGGGACGACTTGTCGGTCCCCGTTCACAGTTGAGTGCCTTCGCGAGGATTCGCGCGACGGTCGTTTTCCCCACGCCTCGTGTGCCGGAAAAGAGATACGCATGCGCGATCCGCTTCGTCGAGACCGCGTTCATTAACGTTTGGACGACGTGAGATTGACCGATCACATCGACAAACGTACCGGGTCGATACTTACGGGCGGAGACTTGATAGTCCACTGTCGCAGAGCTCCTAATGTTCAATGTTGAATGTGTAATGATCAATTTGAGAAGAGAGACGACCACTCATCATTGAACATTGACCATTCAACATTCCTCGTTTCGAGGAAGTGGGGCCAGGTGATCCTGCGGAACACAGACCTGACTGCTTACCGTTGCTTCCTTCCGGACCTGGCGGGGTTCACAGGGTTCTATTGCACAGGGCCCAGCCCCTATTTGTAAGTTCCGAGTAACGAGGACTGAGGCTGGGTAAAAGAACCGACGGCAAAATAACGAGCTTCTCAATATCCCTGACCTGGCCCTCATTACGCAGCACTCAGTCCTTATCACTCAGTACTTCTGAGTGGCGGAGAGGGTGGGATTCGAACCCACGGTCCCGTTGCCGGGACGCATGCTTTCCAAGCATGTCGATTCGTCCACTCTCGCACCTCTCCGCGTCGAGAAGTGCAGAAGGGGTAGCATCTTAGCATGTGGGGTCATGACCGGCAAGGTGAACAGCGCTCGTTGTTGCTATTCGGTATTCGGTATTCGGTATATGGTGGACGGGGGCAATTCCCGTGTTGGAGGTCAGCTTGAGATGAACCACGTCGAACGTGTGGGTGAAGTTTTTCGGCGAGCAAGCGGAGATGGACAAGATCAGCTAACAACCTAGCTGGACCACCCCCCGTCGTACGGGTTGACATTACAGGTGTCCAACGGTACAACGCTATACGGCATCACGTGTTTTTGCAGTCTCGATCACTTTGATACAGAGCTCCGCAGGCATCCTCCACTGTGCGAGAGTGGCGGAACTGGCAGACGCGCGAGACTTAGGATCTCGTGGGCAACCGTGGGGGTTCAAGTCCCCCCTCTCGCACCACTACGACGAACCCTTTGGTTAGGGAGTTCCATGTCGACGATGAAGATGGAAGTGACTGAGTTAGGGCCGATGAAACGCGCCTTGAAAATCGAGGTGCCGGCCGATGAGGTGACACAGCAATTTTCACGAGCTTATTTGGAACTCAACCGTCAGGTTCAGGTTCCAGGGTTTCGACCGGGGAAAGCCCCTTTGGCTATTTTAGAAAAGCGTTATGCGAAAACCGTCGAAGAAGACGTCATTCGAAAGCTCGTGCCGGATTTCTATGGTCGGGCCATCAAACAAGCTGGAATCAACCCGGTCGTTGTGGATATTCCCCCTCTGGATGGGGTCAAAATCAAAAAAGACTCCCCGTTTACTTTCACGGCGACAGTCGAAATCAAACCCACGATCGAACTTCGCGACTATAAGTCCCCCAGTCCCATTTCTCTCCAGGCCGACAAGCGCACAGTCGCAGAAGAACAGGTAGACCGTGCCCTGGAGGTATTGCGTGAACAACAGGCTCGGTTGGATGAGGCTCAAACCGGTACGGTTTTATCCGAAGGGGATTATGCCATCGTCGATCTCGAAGGATTTCTGGACGGCGCTCCTCTTGAAGGCACAAAGAAGGAAGGCCAGCTCCATAAAGTGGGATCGAAAGCCGCCTTGCTGGGTATTGAAATCGACGCTCATCTGATCGGAAGACAGGCAGAGGATAGTGTGGAAATCCCTCAGACCTATCCGGTGAGCCATCCGGACCAACGAGTCGCGGGAAAAGCTGTCAGGTTCCGCCTCGCCATAAAGGGAGTTAAGCAAAAGAAGCTCCCCACCCTTGACGATGAGTTCGCCAAGGACTGCGGACCATACGCGTCACTCCACGAGTTACGGGACACGTTGCGTGGCCAAATGGAAAAGGCGCTCAAGAGGGATATCGAGGAGTCCTACAAGGATACCCTTCTCAAACGCCTCATTGACACCCATCACTTCGATCTTCCTGACACACTTGTGGAACGAGAGCTCAGCACGATTGTGCGGCAGAAATTACAAGCGCGACAGCGTGGCAAAGTCACCGATTCCCTTCCTGCACCAGATGCGGAAGAGCTGAAGAGGATTCGCGAAGAGCACCGTGAGGAGGCCAATCGCCGCGTGAAAGCGGGATTGATCCTTGAAGCCATCTCGGAGAAAGAAGGCTTGTCGGTGAGCCAGGACGATCTGAACAATGAAGTGACTCGACTCGCCACGGAGCTCAGGGTACCGGTGGCCGATCTCGTGAAAATGATCCAGGCAGGTGGTCAGGACGCCGTTGAGGAATTACGCGCACGGATTTTGGCCGACAAAGCGCTGGATGTTGTCTATCGTCAAGCGGTCATTCAAGGATAAGCGTGGCGATTGTTGCATACGGAGTTGTCCAGGAAAGGAATTGAGCACTATGTTGGTTCCGATCGTAGTCGAACAAACTAATCGAGGCGAACGAGCCTATGACATCTACTCACGCCTTCTCAAAGATCGCATCATTTTCCTTGGAGCTCCAATCGACGATGTGTTTGCCAACTTGGTGATTGCGCAGCTGCTCTTTCTAGAAGCGGAGGATCCTGAGAAAGATATTAATCTCTACGTCAATTCGCCCGGAGGCAGTGTGACAGCCGGATTGGGCATTTACGATACCATGCAGTATGTGAAGCCCCCGATCAACACCATCTGCCTTGGTCAGGCTGCCAGTATGGGAGCGCTCCTATTGACCGCCGGAACAAAAGGCAAGCGGTTTGCCCTGCCCAATGCCCGGGTGATGATTCACCAACCGCTGGGCGGATTCCAAGGACAGGCGACGGAAATAGACATCCATGCTCGGGAAATTCTCAAGATTCGCGAACGCCTCAATGAAATCATGGCCAAACACACGGGGCAGCCGATCGAGAAGATTGCGCATGACACGGAACGGGACTATTTCATGTCCGGCGAAGAAGCGAAGCGGTACGGCCTCATTGACGAGGTTATTACTCGACCACCCAAGTTCATGAAAGCAGTAGAATCCGGCGACGGGACAAAAGACGGGATCAAAGGCAAGTAACGCAGGAGGGTACATGGCCAAGCAGGAAAAGATGGACCGACACTTGCGATGTTCTTTCTGTGGGAAAAGCCGAGATGAGGTGCGCAAACTGATTGCCGGACCGACGGTCTATATCTGTGATGAGTGCGTCAACCTTTGCAATGACATCATTGCGGAGGACTGGGAAGAAGCGAAAGAAGAAATTTCGTCGAAACTTAAGAAACCAGCGGAAATCAAACATCACCTTGATCAGTATGTCATCGGGCAGGAGCGGGCGAAACGCATTCTGTCTGTGGCCGTGCACAATCATTACAAGCGGATCTCGTCAAAGGAAAAAGAGGTCGATGATATCGAGCTCCAAAAGGGCAACATTCTCATGGTGGGTCCAACCGGAACGGGGAAGACCCTCTTGGCCCAGACCTTGGCCAAGTATCTTGACGTCCCTTTTACTCTCGCTGACGCCACGACGCTGACCGAAGCCGGCTACGTGGGCGAAGATGTCGAGAATATCATTCTGAAGCTCCTGCAAGCCGCGGACTACGATGTCGAACGGGCTGAGCGCGGGATCGTGTACATCGATGAGATCGATAAGATCAGTCGGAAAAGCGATAGCCCCTCCATTACACGGGACGTATCCGGCGAAGGCGTTCAACAAGCCTTGCTGAAGCTGATCGAGGGCACGGTCGCGAATGTCCCACCGCAGGGAGGAAGAAAACATCCGCATCAAGAATTTATTCAGGTCAACACCAGCAACATCTTGTTCATCTGTGGCGGAGCGTTTGTCGGTTTAGAACAGATCATCGAACAGCGTCTGAATCGAAAAGCTATGGGATTTGGAGCTGAAATCCGTGGAAGAAGCGACATTCGGTTGGGTGACTTGCTGGCTAAGGTTCAGCCCGAGGATTTTCTAAAGTACGGATTGATACCCGAATTCGTGGGACGGTTACCGGTTGTGGCCACGCTAGAGGAGCTGGACGAGCGAGCCTTGATCCGTATCCTTACCGAACCACGCAATGCGTTGACCAAGCAGTACGAAAAACTCCTGTCATTCGAAAAGGTCAAGCTCCGATTCACGGAAGGAGCGTTGGGTGCGGTAGCACGAAAAGCCTATGCGCAGAAGACCGGTGCCAGAGGCCTTCGGGCAATCCTGGAAGAAGTGATGCTTGACGTCATGTACGACGCCCCTTCTCAGAAACAGATCGTCGAGGTGGTGATCACGGAAGATGCGATCTCGGGGAAAAACCCGCCAATGCGCATATTTGAACAGGAAAAAGACGCTAAGACGGCGTAAAAATAAAGAAATGCCACAGATGATCGACGGCCCTAGCTAATTGCTCCAGCTGGGCCGCGTCGCTCTCAGCTCCTGCCGGACAGTTCTCTCTTTCTCATCGTTTCTAGCACCCTCGTCCCTCCTCGACAATCAGAAACGCCGCGCTATACTTGCTCGTGCGTGTTTGGGATGGAGGGCTTGTGAAATACCCTGTTTCTTCGAGTCTTAGGCACAAAGGCAAAGTCCTCGAACTTGACGCGGAACGTGAAATGGTCGTCTTGTTGGGTATTAATGGGGATGTAATCGGCAATCTGTCCTGGGATTTCGTCATCGATCAAATTCTCGCCTACCGCAAGGTGTCCGTTCAAAAAGAGGTCCGGTCAGAGCCTCGCATTTCGCTCGCATTCCGGGTGCGCTACAACAGCCCAGAGGGGCCGCGATTCGAAAGTCGAGCAGGTGGTATTAGCGGCGGAGGGTTGTTTATCGAAAGCCAGAGCCCTCTTTCTGTAGGTACCAGACTGACTATGGAGTTCTCGCTTCCTGAGAAATCAGAGGAATGGATGCCAGCAAAAGGGACCGTAGCCTGGGTCTGTCCCAAAGCCGACCAATATACGTTCAGTCCTGGAATGGGGGTACGGTTCACTGAGATCGCGGAGAATGTCCGCGAGCGCATCCATGAGTTAGTGAAATCAATCCAGAACATGGGTCAAGCAGCCTAATGCGGTTCCTGACTGACGCCACCCGCAAAAGAGGAAAAGGGATGGTTCTATGACGTTTCCTGTCGTTTCCACTGCGGGGCATCAAGGGAAATCTCTTGTCGTCGACTCTGTGCAAGAAACCATCAATGTGCACGATTCCTCAGGTCAATTGTTGGGCAACCTGTCATGGGGTGCAATCATCGAGCGAGTGCTTGTCAGTAGTGAAGATGCCCGGTTTGCCCATTGTCGTGCGCAGCCCCGAGCGCCTCTCGCTCTGAAGGTCCGGTATACGACGCCGGAAGGAAAGCAATTCGATAGTCTAACCGGCGGAATCGGCGGGGGTGGGCTCTTTATCGAGAGTGGTGCTCCTCTCAGTCCGGGCACCGAGCTGACGGTCGAGTTTGCACTTCCTGATCGGCCGTGGGACAAGCTGAAAGCGAAGGCGAAGGTTGCCTGGGTCCGCAACATGCCGGAGCGATACCTTCTATTTCCCGGCATGGGCATCCAGTTCGTGGAGTTGGATACGAAGGTACAGGAGCAGCTGGTCGGACTGGTTGAGGCCTTGAATCGAAGTCGAACCCCCCCATGAGGCCGAGCGAGCTTATCCTGATCAGCATATAAAGCCCACTATTTTGCCGACACAGATCTGTCCGCCAACAACCTAAACCCGTAAGCAGTTTTTCCGCCGAAACCGAAACGACTGCATTACCCCATAGCTGACCCAGCAGACGTAGCTCTATCTGACTGATGAACTCTCGTTCTCTGAAGCATCGGTGGGCCCATTGATAAGCATTGGGTTAGGATCGGTACTACCCCCTGGACCGCACCAAAGAAGGTCTCATACACGTTTCCGCCGCATCGATACATCGCTGGCAGCCCTAATGAGCCTGTTCAACGGTCACGTCAGGCTCCGTCGCCGGGTTGTCTTGGTAACAGCCACAGCGGCGGCAATCCCCCATGTCAGTGGTGCGAAGGGGGCACACATCGGTCCGCAAGAATGTGAGAGAAATATTGAGAGCGGTGAAAAGAAAATTACGAAGATTTCTGAGGGTCCTCCTGCACCGGTGGTCGTTCGTTAGCCGCTTCGATAGATTGCTGGATTTCTTTTTTGGCCGCATCCATTTCGGCCTGAATCGTACCCATTTGAGGATCGACGCTATTGCGGACGTCGGTCACGGCTTTCCGGAACGTTCGCACGACCTCTCCGAGGCCTTCACCAAGATGCTGCAAGTCGTCGGGTGACACTGCAGCTGCTGATGGTGTCGCTTTGGTTTTCAGCGCGGCCTGTTGCGCCTGTACACGGGCCACCGCATCTTTGTTCACAATAGCGGAAGGACGTTTGGCGGTCGGTTTTGTCTGAGAACCAGCCGGCAAGGGTGGATACGAAGCGTGAGCTCTCGGAGGGGGAGCTGCAGCCCGTTCCTCCATCGATAGCACTGAGCTGGAGACAGATGGAGATGTTTGATTTGAGGAAGGAGCCGCGGTTTGTGGAGTCTGAAGGCTGGTGTTGTACAGCAACGAGGCGGTGGTGCCGGGTGTCAGTTCCGGACCAGGGACATAGGGAGCCTGTGGCCTCATCGTGGCCGGCGGTGATCCTGTGACCGGTGGTGGAACTGTCGCTGCGATGTTTGTCGGAGTCTGCGTGGCTTGTGGCTGCCCGGTTTCATGTTGGGTCTGGCCTGAAGCGGGCTGGGGGACGTCGGTGACTTCTTTTCGAAAGCCTTTCAATGCCTTGCCGACACCCTCGCCGATCTGCGGTAGACGGCCCGCTCCGAAAATGATCAGCACGATGACGAGAATGATAATGAGTTCGGAGAAACCCATTGTGCCGAACATGCACAGCCTCGCATGTGAACCAGAGAATGCCCTTGTGGGATAACTGAATCTAGTCGCCCCTCAGACATGGTGTCAAGAAAGAGCCAGAGCAGAACGTTCAGACAAAAATGTCAGAGAAGAGGCACGAGTTCGGTTTGAAGTGGTAAACCATGCACGACGGCTTCTCGATCCGATATATAGACGTCAAGCTCACTCCTGATCCCAAACTCTCCCGGCAGATAGATCCCCGGCTCGATAGAAAAGCAGGTTCTGGGCAGGAGCCGACGATTATCCTGAGTTTCCAAGTTGTCGATATTCGCTCCATTACCATGGACTTCCTCACCAATTGAGTGGCCGGTTCGATGAATGAAGAAGTCGCCGTAGCCCGCCGCTCGAATTGTATTACGGCAGACATCATCGACTTCCCATCCGCAAGGAAATCGGCCTGCAGCCACCTGATCCTGGACATAGGACAGGGCCGCATCGCGTCCGCGCCGAACATGGTCAAAGATCATGTGCTGCTTTGCCGGTACGTGCTTGCCGGTATAGCCTGTCCAGGTGATATCCCCATAGACTGAGCCCTGGGCCGTTTGTTTCGCCCATAAGTCGATCAGAACTAAATTATCTCGAGTGATGAGTGAAGAGCCTGACTCAGTCGGCCCATAATGGGGATCGGCACTATGGGCATCAACGGCTGCGATTGGCGCACTGGACGTCGTCATGCCCGCATCGCGAATCCGTGAGAGAATGAACTGTTGCAGGCCATATTCGGATAACGGACGTTCGTTGGTGAGACAAGACGCCACATGGGCGAACGACTCGTCGACGATGTTCCTGAGCGTCGTCACGGCATACCGATGTGATTCCAGTTGTTCATCCGTCCAGACTGCCTCAAATCGCTGGACCAGATCGGCTGACGTGACCACCTCGAGTCCAAAACTTCTGATCAACTCGATGGTACCCGCATCAACTCTTGACAAATATGGAACGGCGTTCAACGGCGAGTACTGCATGGCGATTTGCCGTCGACCTCGCAACAGTGAGGCCAATAACAACCGTTGCTGTTCCCATGACACGTACTGCTGGACCTGACCGGGTAACTCATCCAGCACATGTGGTTCGATCCTGTGAAGAAGCTTGACCGGTTCCCCCGACGTAGGGATCCAATAGTACCAGCGCCGAGTGACATGCTGAGTCGGATCAAGGAGCAAAACCCGATACGCGAGCTGGTCGCTGCCCCGAAAGTCGTAGAAGAGCCATCCATCAACCGTGTGCATATCTCCAAGTGTCTCTTGGATGGCTACGATCCGCTTATAGTGCAGGGAGCTCTTCATGCGTTTCCATCTTATCTTCGAGCTAGTGGGGCGTCAATGAAGCCTCGGGTCTCTGTGTGAATCATGGTACAATGACCCCCCATGGGTCTAGTATCAACTCGAGATCTCCCATCTTATCGAGTCACGTTGTTCTTCGGGCCTGAGCCAGTCCAGGGGCAGCCCGACGTGTTGACCTGTGTGTTCAACTTGAAAAAACGGAGTTGGAAAGCGGGCATCCAGGTCTCGGTCGAGATACGCACCGATCAGCTGTCGGTTCTTCGACAGAAGATGTGCCTTGCTGATCGACTGGCGAAGAGTTTGACGGCACTCGATCCCCACGAGGGGCCTCACTATCAAGAACGCATAGCGGATTGCTTTGCACAAGCGGTTTGTAGGTGCAAGCTGGACCTCCGACTGCAGAGGGGTCTGCCCCAAGAAAATCAGCGCATCCAAGTCGACGAGTTGAGGGTCGAATTGGATCAGGCGGCCGACAATCGCGTAGACTATATTCTCGCTTATATCTTGGGAGAGTTGGATCTGGCC
>JBKKBQ010000299.1:0-3081 GCA_046714015.1 Nitrospira sp. | reverse complement strand
GAAGAATGGGCAGAAAACGGACGAGCCGAGCGTATGGCCATACAAAGCGTATTGCCGCATTGAATAAGCTCCATACCCGAGGCTCCGCTCCCAACGGAACGCGTACACACAAAAGGACGTGCTTGTGTCACTTGTCGATACGGTACAAGATCATCATCTGACTCAGGATTCGGCCTACGAACCTCATTGGGGGTTGCGTCTTCGCCCATTTGAAAATGTGCCGGATCCGAAGTTCTATGTCCCGTCGGCCAAACATGAAGCGGCGATGGAACGAATACTGTACGGCATCCATGCCCGTAAAGGGATCGTGATGCTGACCGGTGAGATCGGAAGTGGAAAGACCCTCCTCAGTCGTGCCGTGATTCTCAAACTTCCTCGATCCCGGTATGAGATCGGGCTCGTATCGAACCCGACTATCCCCGGGAATGAATTTCTCGGCGAGATCTTGTTCCAACTCGGATTGGATCCTCACGGAACACGGGTGGAGCAGTTGCGCCGCCTGAACGATCAACTGCTTGCCAACCACCATCGAGACGTCGACACGGTCGTGGTGGTGGATGAAGCCCAGGCCATCGAACAGGACCGCTTGTTTGAAGAACTGCGCCTCCTCAGTAATTTCCAGTTAAACGACCGGTTTCTCATCACGCTGGTCCTTTTAGGACAGCCGGAACTGCGGGAGCGTATCGCGCGCATTCCTCAGCTCGCTCAGCGGGTGGCCATTCAACATCACGTCGATTTTTTGGATCGTGCCGAGACGAAAGCCTACATCCTCGCTCGTCTTGCGGCAGCCGGGAGCGAGCTGCCCATATTCTCACCGAGTGCGATTTCCTCCATTTATCGTCGTACCGGCGGTGTCTGCCGATTGATCAACTCGCTGTGCGACCTATGTCTATACTTCGGGCGTGTGGCGGGAGCACGCCAGATCAGACGTTCATTGGTGGAAAAAGTCGCGACCGAAGTGCTGCATCGACGGGACAATAACGGCGTATGGGTGCTGTCTTGACGAACTGGTATCACGAGGCGGAACAGACGTTGGGCAAGATAGCGGCCGCCGTTCAAGAGCAGCGTTCCATATCATTGGAACGACTTGAGGCTCTTGCAAAGGACGTCGTTTCATCGCTGCATCACAACGACGAGCTCGTAGTGGAAGCACTCGCAGGATCGGCCGGGTCGCCACTCATCACCAATCTGATCAATGTAGCCATACTCGGAACGAAGGTAGGGATCGGTCTTGGGTACTATGGGGAAGAACTGCACCGGTTGGCGTTAGCCGGATTGGTCCATGACATCGGATTATTTGCCGTACCGACAGCCTTGATCACCAAGCCCGGCCGTTTGACTCAGGAAGAGCGGGCACTGATCGAACGGCATCCTGAACTGGGATATCAGGTTGTCGAGAGGTGCGGACCGGCCTATCGTTGGTTGGCACAATTGACGCGCCAAGCTCACGAACGCATCAACGGGGAGGGGTACCCCAATCGACTGACGGGAAGAGAGATCAGTGAAATGGCCAAAATCTTGGGCGTGGTCGACGTCTTCGATGCATTGGTGAGCGAGCGCCCCTATCGCCGCCGCCTGCTCCCGCATGAAGCGGTCAAGGAACTGTTGGTCGCTGAACGAAGGACCTTTTCTCGAGAAATCCTGAAGGCACTCGTCGAGCAATTGTCGGTGTACCCACTTGGGACAACCGTGCGATTGACGACTGGAGAAGTCGGAACAGTGGCCAAAGTGAATAGCTGCTATCCCCTTCGCCCGGTCGTGCGGCTGGATGATCAGCAGAAAGATGAGGGAAGCGGTTGTTGTGAGATTGATTTGAGCCGCGTGCCGTTGGTGTCGATCGAGGAGATTCTCACTCCACCCGAGGTCGGGCGCATCACATTTTCGGACACGCCCTGCAAACCGGCAATGCCTGTCGTTCCCACCGCCGTTTCTGATTCCTTCACCTTGTTGCTCGAAAGTCTTGACGCGATTGCGATGACACTGCAAGGAGTGGTGGAAACCAAGAGGACCTCGTGGAAGCTGTCAGAGGTTGGCACCGATACCGGCACGATTACAAAGAGCGATCGGCCGTTTCACCAGTCCAAATGAAATTACGATGCGGGGAGCACTCGGGACCTCACGGTCGAAGATCAGAAACAGGTGGGACACATCAGTCCGAACCGAGCACGCCTAGGTCCTATTGGTGAAGAGACGCTCAAACAATTTCGGCTCAACCACGATTATGAGACGAGGGTCTCGTTGACTGTTTTCCTCCTATTCCAACCCTGAATCTTTTGCAACAACTTCGATCCGTCTTCATCTTGTGAAGTATTACCGCTAGCCGCTGCGTTCTTGGCTCCTGGTACGATCCGCCATCGTGAGCGTCCGTGGTTGTCGCTGCGCATAGAGGTCATCAGACCGCAACTGTCTCACCACCTGTAAGACGGTTGCTCGTGTCATGACAACTCGCGTGCTCCAACAACCGGACAGATGATGTGCTAGCCAAAGTGCTTCGTTCTATTCTTTCCTGTAGAGATCCGGGCGGTTATAATGGCATGTTCGATATCCGAATGTCTTGACAATCGCAAAGGGAGTCACGTGCCGAAGCTCATCAACGTTCAAAATCCGCAGCACACGATGCAGCAAGCCCAGGAGTACGTGAAAACGTACATCCTCATGCCATCGGGCCTTCTCGGACTCATCTGTGTGATCGGGGCGGTCGGAGGTCTGGGATATCAATGGCTTGGCACCGACAGCTATTCCTGGGATACGTTCTATCAAAGTTCGGCATTGTTCATGTCGGGCGTAGGCTTGGGGGCGGCACAGACGCTCTATCAACGGTATCTCTTGCGGGAGTTTCCAGAAGTTCTGGCGGCCCGCATGAAGGAAGGTCTGAGTCGGCAGAGGGGGAAGCTCAAGAAGCGGTCGGAAGCGACAACGATCGAGCACCCGGGACGCCAGTTCGTTCCCATCGTCTATCTGCTTGGGGGGATCCTTTTAATAGGGGGGACCATTGCGGCATTTGCTTATGGGCGTGTGAGTATGGTTCCCGCGCTCTTGATGCCCTGGGCCGGCTACTATTGGGCGAGACTGTTTTTGTGG
>JBKKBQ010000298.1:0-4054 GCA_046714015.1 Nitrospira sp. | reverse complement strand
TTTCGCGATCGAACTCAGGATTTCTGGTGCATCACCGTCAGGGCTCGCTGCTTGCGGCACGAGTCATTCTCGCCACAGGCGGTCGATCCTTGCCCAAAACGGGAAGCGACGGATTCGGGTATCAGCTGGCCCGCTCCCTTGGTCATCACGTAACACCGACGGTCCCCGCGTTGGTCCCCCTAGTACTCGTTCGCTCCATGTTTCACGGGACGCTCTCAGGCCTCTCGCAGGAAGTAGGGCTAACAACTTTGGTGGATGGTCGAGAGGTCGATCAGCGTATAGGGAGCCTGCTCTGGACCCATTTTGGGATCAGCGGCCCAGTGGTTATGGACACCAGCCGCTTCTGGACCTTGGCAATGAATCGAGGCGCGCAGGTTGAACTGTACGGCAACTTTGTTCCCGGCAAGACATGCGACGAATTGAAAGATTGGTTTCTTGCCTGCGCGGCTGAACATCCCAGGCGTTCGCTGACACGAACACTGTCGTCTCTGGTCCCGGATCGATTTGCCGAATCACTCTGCCGTTACCATTCTTGTGAGCCAACTACAGCGGTGGCTCAGGTCTCGCGTACCGATCGAGATCGGCTGCTGAACGCATTACTCAAGTTTCGATTTCCGATTGAGGGAGACCGTGGCTGGAACTTTGCGGAAGTCACGGCCGGCGGCGTGCCGTTGGAAGAAATCAACTATCGGACCATGGAATCGAAGCTGGTTTCGGGACTCTATCTGATCGGAGAGATGCTAGATTGCGATGGCCGCATCGGAGGGTTCAATTTTCAATGGGCTTGGACGACTGGGTGGCTGGCTGGGCAATCTGCGGCAAAGAGTCTTCCGGCTGGCTCATCGCGCAACACATGATCCCCTGATTGCTTGTTCTCCCTTCCTGAGTTTGGTTCTCCTGAATCGAAGGTCACCACACGCCCGCTTCTGCTTCCGAGCAAGCCTTGGCCCTCGGAAGGACTCGGTACGCGACCTCTCCTTCCTTCATGTTCGGCTCATCGGACGCCAACACCGTCAGTTGAAGCTTTTCTCCTGCAACGGCTTCGTCACTGGTCCGTAAAACACCTTCACGATTCAACATTCTGACGGCATTCGTGCGTGAGACGATCGGGGGGTACTGTCTGAATTGATCTCCCGACACATACGGGACCTGGATCGTCACAGGGCGGCGTTTGACATAGATAAACTCACGCAAATTGTCGTCGATGGGAGTTTTCAAGCTGACGACCACCGAGCTTCCGCCTGGAATCCTTGCGATCGAGATGACATACACAGGCTTCGCGTCTGGGGGTGCCTCCTGTTGCCCCTTCGCCTCTAGGTTCGGAGCCATAAATAGCTGCGTCGCCTGAGTAATGGCGGGAGACCGGACACCAACGTGCAGATTCGTAATGTCGCGATCGGACACATTCTCGAGCAGCAGCTTGATCAACACCCAGGCCTGCGGATCGGGCGCCTCCGCACGACCGCTCGGCACCGATTGTTCCTCTCGGCGGATGCTGCAGTCGGACACCAGATTGCGTCGTTCGAAAAAATAGAGCCTATTCATCCCCTGTGGCTGAGTTCCCCGTTCATACGTATAGAACGACACACCGACATGAATCATTGTCGGTCTGAACCAGTTCACGACCGTCGGGAGGACCAATGGGACAAAGGCAGCAAACAGGCCAAGAATGGCAATCTTACTGAGGAGGCTTTGCCGCCCGAACCAGTTCCAGCAATTCTTCAACCACGCCATGGAAACCTTGCCCGATATTCTCGATCTTGCATGTCGCAAACATACGCCCTTGTAGGAACTCCCGACAAGGGCAAGACTGGTCCTTGACCGTTGCCGCTTCAAGTTGCCATGCTGATGGTGAAACGGGTCACGAGGATTGATGTCGGAGAAACTGTCAGAAGAAGCTCACGAGAGAGATCGGCGGATCACCGTGCGCTGGAAAGTGATGCTCGCGCTCGGCACCGTCCTCATTGCGCTGGGGCTCTTCGTCGATTGGCCCCCTCCGTCGGAGGCCAATTTGCCGAACACATCATCGTTCCTGATCATCCTAGGCGGACTCCTCGGGGCGGTCGGACTCCTGACTGCACTTCGGAGAGAGTAGAGACGTATCCTCGGAGAAGCAACCTTCACGTCTACAGATCTATAAGAGATGGAGCCGGACTACCGACCTCCCATCTGGAGCTGAACCGCGCTCACGCCATACGGACTGAAGAAGGCCAGTACTTTATCGCCAACCTTGAATCGACCACCGAGTTGAGTTTGTTGCGTGAGATTCAAGATATGGAGCTGTCCTTTATCGTCTCGAATGACCATCGTTCCAGGAGTACCGGCAGTCATGGATACAACTTCCCCTTGAACCGGCGGAAGTGCAAGGGTGGGATTGGGTAGGGCGACTATGGTCATGACCAGAAGCATGAGACCGCTCAATACTCTGAATACAAGCCGGTGCATGGCGACGTGTCCTTTCTCTCAGGTAGCGATGCGGCAATCACCACGCGAGCATTATAATTGTTGATCGGTGTTCTCAGCGCTGACCGGTGTCCCGGTCATTGTACCAGGATCCCAGTCACTGAGGCACAGGCGGCGGCTGAGCAAGAAGCACGTCGACTCGCAACGCGGGAAGTTCGGTCTTCAACCGGTGAGCCCCCGGTACATGAAGAGGCCTAGTATTTAGATTGGACCCCCTCTTTCGTAGCAGATATTTCGAGGAATGCGCTCGGCTACTCTCCCCGCTACGCTTGATCTATCAGCTTAATGGTCACAAGCGGAAGGAGTACCTATGCAGAACAGGACGTATCCCATGCGGCGCCATAGTCGGTTTCCGGTCAGCTGGCCCCTGTTGTATGGAAATGACGCATTTCTCGCTGAAGGGACCGTCTTAGATTTGACCGCTTGGGGTTGGCGAGTGGCGGGGTCGATGCCGGTGATACCCGGTATGACGTTAACCCTGCAGGTGTCCGTCCCCGAACGATCCACGCCGTTGCGTGTCAATCGAGCGACCGTGCTGTGGGTACAGGATCATGAATTTGCGATTGAAGCCCACGAGATGGCGCCGATCGATCAGGCTTGGGTCACCGAGTTCCTCCGGCAAAAACTCGGGCTCATATGGATGTCGCGAACCACCGATCAGGAAACCTCTCTTCAAGCCAGAGACGAAGCGCCTCATGGTAAGACCACCATTGCACAACCTTCCGTTCCCTCCATCGAAGACATCCTGCGTCGATTCCTTGCGATTGATGCTGCTTTGACTGACATACCTACCGAACTGTGGCGAAACGGTGACTCGGACTGTCACAAGAGCGTGCGGCACACACCCTACGACCGCGTGCCCGAGAAGATTTGGCACGAGGCACGCCGCATTCTCCGCGGCATCATCGCCATGAATGCCCCCCGTGAACGAACCGGCCGGGATCCGATTGCGGACAATTAGACAGTCGCAATAGAAGTCACCCAACTTCAATCAGCTTGGGCCTGGCGGATCCTCGCGATCTTCTCCGGTCAGGACTTCGGCTTCTTGCACTTCAAGTGCCTGTAGCTCGGTTAGAATACTCTGTAGCGCCTGCCGACGTTGCTGTAGTCCCTTCTTGGGGATGTCCCGGGTGAGTGGTTCTTGAGCTGATTCCGGCAAATTTACCAGGGCTTCAGCCTCCCCCACCGTGGCATATTTGTAAGATTCCACATACTGATGATTGGCGCCGTATATGTTGATCAGGATGTCTTCCGTATCGGCATCAAACTGATCGAAGGTTGGATTCACGGCCGTGTGGTGGGCGAGGTCTTCGAGCTTATCAATCTGCGACTTGAGAGCATCGCTTCCGGATTGCGCATGATACATGGAATTCACTTCGGCCATAGGTTGATCTCCTTCATGTTGGTCTTCCCCTGTTGGCCTTCGTATACCTTTCTCTTATGGACGGAGGAGCTAGGCATTCCCCTGGGAAGCGACTCCATTTCATACCATACCTTTACCAGGGCATTGCCTAGTCATGCCACCTCAGGAATCATGCTACAGCTGGAGTATGGTTTCATTTATTGTACACACCCCATTCATCCCAGGAGG
>JBKKBQ010000297.1:0-4680 GCA_046714015.1 Nitrospira sp. | reverse complement strand
GCGCAGAAACGAGTTGCGGGGAGATTCGGTATGAAGTATGAAACCTCGACTGAGAATATGCGCGATGTTTTCAGGACAGGAATATACAAGGTGGGAGTGCCTGTCGTCCTCCCGCTGATATCGGCCATATTGATGCTGGTTTTTCCTGGTTGTGGGGAACTGGGGGTGAGAGACTCCGACCAACGGGTTCCTGAGACTGCGATGCAGAAGGAAGTAGCCGGGCTGGTCAAAATCTACCGGCAGTGCCTTCAAAAGTATGAAGAGTATCCGGAAAAAGCCAAAGAACATTGCGGCGTCTATAAAGACGCCATTCAAGAGCTTGCGCCGGAGCACAAGAGGTCAATCGTCGCAGAGCTGATGGAACGACTTCGCGGCGCCCACACACAATAAAGGATGCAAGCAATCCGGTGCGCATTGAAGGAAGATCTGCCGGTCTGATCGGCTCTCTGGCGTTGAGTGCCTCCATCACAGGTTGTGCGCCCTCTCTCTACGATTTCCATGATCGGATTCTCGCGCCACTTGCCGCTCAGAAAGTGGATGAAGTAGCGGAACAAAATCGTCTGATCGTACGCAGGGCTTTCGCGAAAGCTGAGCAAGCGCCCCAAGGGCGATGGTTCGAATACTTTTCTTGGAGTTTGGATGCGTTGGGAGTTGTCGGGTATGGCATGCCCGGTCAAGGCCGCCTCTTGGAAAAGCTCAAGGACTACTATCAGCGATCCTCAGTAAAAAATCGGGACGTCATTCTCAAGGCCGTCCTCCATCAAATCGACGAGGA
Source organism: Nitrospira sp. (assembly GCA_046714015.1). Classification (GTDB taxonomy): domain Bacteria; phylum Nitrospirota; class Nitrospiria; order Nitrospirales; family Nitrospiraceae; genus Nitrospira_D. Next base: position 3,905 of record JBKKBQ010000297.1, on the reverse strand, counting down.
GCGAATCACGGACAAGCAGGCGATGCTGAATAATTTGATCGATCACACCTCACAAGAATTTGCCTTATTTGGACGAATCTATTCAGTCTGCATCGACGGCACTGCGCGGCGGTATCGAGCCAGCGGCGATACCTTTCGTCGTCTCGAAGATAAGTCTTGCTCGCCCGCGTGAACCCATGGAAACAACGCACATGAAGGGGGCGACGACGAGCGAAAAAAGAGCAGTTCAGGGACGCGATGCCACAGCGGTTCCCTTATGCCCTATCTGGGAGTATTCCTAGACTTTGTAAACTTTCGATTTATATACAGTACAAACTGTTACCCTTTATTAAAGAGGCACCGCGCATGCATGAAAAGAGAAAAGTAATGCCCGCTTATCGAAAAGATCCTGGTGCTGTATCCCGTCTGACCCCGGACCAGTATCGCGTAACCCAGCAGAACGGAACTGAATATCCTGGAACAGGCGAATATCTCAACAACGCAGAACCCGGAATCTACGTCGACATTGTGTCAGGGGAGCCGCTGTTCGCCTCTGCCGACAAGTTCGAGTCGGGGTGCGGTTGGCCAAGTTTTACAAAGCCTATAGAACCCGCCAACGTCAACGAAGTGCAGGACACCGCGCACGGGATGAATCGCATCGAAGTGCGTTCTACGTTCGGCGACAGCCACCTGGGACATGTCTTTCCCGATGGGCCGACCGATCGCGGCGGTCTACGCTATTGCATCAACTCGGCCTCGTTGCGCTTCATCCATCGCGACGACATGGAAGCCGAAGGGTACGGCCACTACATCGGCCAAGTGGAGGAACGCTAAATGACTGAACAACGCGCCGTGCTCGCCGGGGGCTGCTTCTGGGGCATGCAAGACCTTATTCGCCGGATGGACGGTATCGTGTCCACCCGAGTCGGCTACTCGGGCGGCGACGTTCCGAATGCGACCTATCGCCACCATGGCACTCACGCCGAAGCCATCGAGATCGTCTTTGATCCAATCAAGCTCAGCTATCGCAAGCTGCTCGAGCTCTTCTTCCAGATACACGACCCGACCACGCGCAATCGCCAGGGCAACGACACGGGGCTCAGCTACCGGTCGGCCATCTTCTTCACCAGCGACCAGCAGAAACACGTCGCCGAAGACACGATCGCCGATGTAGAAGCCTCGGGCCTGTGGCCAGGGAGGGTCGTGACCGAGGTTGCTCCGGCTGGTCCGTTCTGGGAAGCCGAACCAGAGCACCAGGACTATCTGGAACGCAGGCCGAATGGCTACACGTGCCATTTCATTCGGCCGGACTGGAAACTCCCAGGACGAGATCGAGCGAGTTTAACGAAGGTGCCGAATGCCGATGTGGTTGAAAGCCGCCCAGGTGGCGTAATCGCTGCGGCATTGAAGGCACAAGCGTCTGAGCTATAGGTGGCCAACCAGGAAAAGCGCCGCTCAGTCCGATCCAGGGTCCCCGGGCACGTTCGATGACAAGATGATCGTGATCGATGCGAGCCCTCTCGGCGGGAAGCGCGGCAACGCGTGAACTAATTCCTGACAAATCTACAAACTTGACCGATAACAGAAAGGAGATTTCCATGCGTTATCTCAATGTATTGATCTTCAGTGTGATGTGTGTCGTCAGCTCGGTTGTCCAAGTCAGGGCCGAAGCCGACAGAGAACAACTTCTAAAAGATGCTGGAGTCTATGTCACGTTCGCCGTATTCAAAGCGTCAGAGCAATGGTGGCACATGGAGCCTCAAGCTCGTGCTTCGGCGAGCGCCGAAGTAAAAAAGACACTGGAGAGACATGCGGATCGTTTGACCGCAGACGTCTATCTGCTGCGAGGATTGTCTGAACGAGCTGATATCATGATCAGGATTCATTCGAAGGAGATGATTCACAATCAGAACTTCATCTTAGATATGATGGCAACCAAGTTCGGAAAACATCTCAGGAATGTAGATACATTTAACGGCATCACGAAAGCTCTCAACTATGTGCCTAAATTTCCAGATGACCTGAAGGCCGAATTGAAGACTCCTCCCCCACAAGGCAACACCTATGTGATCGTAGTTCCTATCCGGAAGGATGCGGAGTGGTGGATCACCGCACAGGATTCCCGAACGAATATGATGAAAGAACATACGGATGCCACCGTTGCCTACCTACAGACCGTCAAGCGCAAGCTGTATCACTCGAGCGGTCTCGCTGATTGGGATTTCATCACCTATTTTGAAACGTCAAAACTCGATGAGTTTAACAATCTGGTCACTGGATTGCTCAAAGTGAAAGAGAATCGACACAACCGAGTGTTTGGAGATCCTCTCTTGCTCGGAACTATTCGGCCCCTCGATGAAATTCTGGAGATCTTCTCCCGGTAATGCTTCCCGTCTAAAAACCAAGTCATAGGGAAGTCAGCAGGGTATGGGCAGCGGACTGCTTGCGATTGGGTTTTCTTAAACGGGAAACAGTTGAAGATCGAAGACTCGTTCGGTGAACCAGACGAGCGCGATGGCAATCACCGCGAGTGATCCGCCGGTGAGGACCAATCTCGGGTAAGTCCAAGATCGGCGGTTCAGATAGGCAAGGGGCAAGAACGCAGCGACGATGGCGAGTTGGCCGATTTCCACGCCGACGTTGAAGCTGACCAGGCTCAGCAACAATGAGTCATGAGGCAGCCCGAGATCCGTGAGCACCGCGGCGAAGCCGAACCCATGAATGAGGCCGAATCCAAAGGCTATCGCCCACCGACGGTTCGTCATCATCGGATACAGGTTGCCAAGTCCAGCGAGCACAACTGAGGCGGCGATGGTTGATTCCACCAATCGTGATGGTAAGCGGACGACATCCAGGGCGGCCAGGCTCAATGTCAGAGAGTGGGCGACGGTAAAGGCCGTGACGATCTTGATGACGTTCCACCAGACTGCTGAAAAATCAGTCACGGCTTGCCAGCGACCTTCCACTCGGATCAGGACTGCTGGGAGCAAGAGGGCAAGCAAGAACAGGACATGGTCGAAACCCAACCAGATGTGCCAGATGCCCTCGTGAATGAATTGAATGCTCTCGTTCCAACGTGACTGCTCGGTGATCGAAAATTCCTGAACCGGAGATTCTTGGGTGAAAATGGCGGTCCTGGTGTGTCCGCCTTGGGTCAGACGCAAGAGCCCCTTATGTTGTGCATCGATATCGAACAGGAGTCGGTAGTCCACTGCAAGCCGTTCAATAGGATCGCCGCAATTGGCGCGAAAACGGAGGACTGAGTAGGCCCCATCTGTGTGATGATCAATGAGCTGCTCAAGCACCTGAGTTGTGCAGGCCTGCCGATGAGCTGACAGGGCAAAATGCGACAGTGCATAGGCCCTGATTTCCTCATGCTTGTTCCGCACCTCTCCCCAAGTGAGTTGACCGTTCCCATCACTATCCAATTCGATTGCATCGGCGAGGTCGCGGAGGGCGATGTCCCACTGACCCTCAACATGATCATTCTGAATCGACAATGAGAGGTAACTGTCGCTGGGCTTATGAGCCCAAGCAGGCAGAGCGAACACAAGCGAGACAATGACGAACAGGATGCGCATCAGAATCTTTCCTCCCGGAACTGTCTTGCGAGTTGTTGCAGATGAAAGTCTTCCACGTGGTTAATCTTCATCCAATCAAGCACCGGTTGGGCCGCCGGTGGGTTCTTCGCGGCGAGCGCACTTTCGAGGAGAATCCTGGCGTCAGCCGGCTCTCGCTGGACGTTCCAATTGGCCTGGGCTAACGGCAGAGCCCGTTGAGCATCGTGCTGCAAGGTGAGTGTGAACCGCGCCTCTTCTCTTACGTGGACAGTCGTTCCTCGCTCCCGGGCTGCGGCAAAGCGGGCTGCCAGTTCGGCTGTATGGTTCTGGAACGTGGGCAGTTTCAACGCCTGCTCAGCGAGAGCC
>JBKKBQ010000296.1:0-5891 GCA_046714015.1 Nitrospira sp. | reverse complement strand
CTTGTGCACGTGGCGGCACAGTGATGCCTGCCAATCGTTCGACCGAGAGACAGTACGGCATCTCGTTCAGCACACCCTGGAGGTAGTCCACACGATCGGTGTAGGGAATAAAAGAATGCCAGGTTTGCCGTTCGGCAATCTTTTCCTGAGCGCGATGGTGGAAGCCGATATCCGGGACGATATTGATGATTTCCTCGCCCGCGAGTTGCGCCACGAGTCGAAGCACGCCGTGCGTGCCGGTATGGGCAGGGCCGAGGTTGATGAACATATAGTCGAAGTCGGAGTCGTGGTCGTGATGGGTGCGGGCCAAACCCCAGTCCTCGGGCTTGAATTGCAACGCGTCTTGGGTCATGACCAGCTGCTCCGGCGGCAATTGGAACTGCCCGATTTCCGTCGCACGCGAGGGATGATCCTTCCGAAGCGGATACCCCTCCCACCACGAAGGCATGAGGAGGCGGCGGAGAAATGGGTGTCCGTCGAAACGTATCCCGAACATGTCGAAGATTTCTCGTTCATACCAATCGGCGTTTGGCCACAGATCTATGCTCGACGGCAGAGAGAGTGGCTCATTATTGAGCGCCACCTTGATGCGGAGTGATTGGTTCCGATCAAAGGAAAAGAGGTGATAGAACACGGTAAAGGTTCCGATCGGTAATCCGTCATGATGTTGGCGGAGCCGTTCGTCTGTCGCACTCAGGTCGAACAGCATGGGAAACGGACGTGGAAGTTCAGATTTGACATAACGGAGCGTCTCACGGAGCCGATGCTTCTCGATCCAAATCGTCGGAATTCCATCCTTGGTGGATTGCACTGCAGTCAGATATCCCTCCTGACCAAAATGAGTGGCGATCTCTGCCACCAGTCCTGTGTGTTCGCCGATCGAGGCATCTCGAATGGTCGATGGTCGTGGATTCATGAGTTGTCTTTCGAGAGACCGTCTGGCTGCCCTGCAAAGTGGGGAGAGAGGAGATCGGTCCGAGGGAGCACATCCATACCGGGATATTCACGCTGACTCATCCGCTTCGCGCGCTTCGCATCCCGCATCGAGGGCATGATGGGTTTCTGAACCTCCTGCGGACCGAAGTGCCAGCTCAAGGGTCGGCGCTCTGACCCAACCATGTTCTGGAGGAGCAGCAGGCATTCCATAAAGGCATGTGGCGGAGGCGGGCATCCCGGCATATACACGTCCACGGGAATAAATTTATCGACGCCTTGCACGACAGAATAGGCGTCGAACATCCCTCCGGAGTTCGAACAGGACCCCATCGAAATTACCCAACGCGGCTCCAGCATCTGTTCGTACAGCTGTTTGATGACGGGAGCCACCTTCATAAACACTGTTCCCGACACAACCAACACATCGGCCTGCCGTGGTGACCCGCGTACGACTTCTGCGCCAAACCGAGATACGTCGTAGACACTGGTCAGACTCGTGGCCATTTCGACGAAACAGCACGACAAGCCGAAATTCAACGGCCAGAGCGAATTCTTTCGTCCCCAGGCCAAGAGATCCTGAAGCTTCGTGAAGAGGACAGACTGGCCGACCACAGAGCTCAACGAACCATCACCGCCATCGGTAATCCGCACACCCTCAAGTCGTCCGTTACGCCACTCGGTCATCGTAGAACTCCTTTGACTCGTACATGCTCGGATTCTGGCGATGACGGACCTGCGGACGTTGAGACTGTGCATGCCAGTCGAGCGCTCCGGTAAGCCATAAATACGCAAGGGATGCCAAAAGAATGGTTACGAAGATCGTCACTTCTATAAAGCCAAGCCAGCCAGTCTCCGGCACAGCGATTGCCCAGGCATAGAGGTACACCGCCTCCACATCAAAAATGACGAAGAACATGGCGATCAAATAATATTGCACCGGCGGGCGAACTTGAGCGCTACCAGTCGGCCTGATACCACATTCATAGGGAATGCCCGTTGCACTTTCGGAGCGACGCTCAGCCTTTTTCCAGTGACGCTCGCCAGGCAAGGGAGGGAGTCCCAACATGACGGCAATCACCACGCCGACACAGAGCCCATAGACACAGATCTGCCAAATAGCGTCATCTACCATGGCAATAACTAATCTATGTATTTATGACAACAGTAGTTTTCCTAACTCTTGGATATCATGTTGAGTCAGGTTTGGCTCCAAAAAATGAAATTCTTGAAATGTTAACGGAGACAACTACTGCGAAGAGTGTGGTGAGAGAATAAACGGAGAGACTACTTCTGCGGGTGCTCTTCGGTTCCAGGTAGATAGCCACTCAGGCTGTTACACAAGTCCTTCTGCGTGGGCCACCCACCCTTCGTATCCTTGATCCGTTGTTTCCGATACTTCAAACGGTTCGTTTTAGGTCTTGAACCACCTGTTGAACGAACTGCCGTTCCTCTGCTTCAGTTTTTACTTCGCCATTCAGACGTGCCGCTAGCAATCGGTCGAGGATCTCCTTAAACCTCGGCCCAGGTTTGAGTTCCATAGCCTTCAAATCGGTACCCGTCAGAATCGGCTTCACGTGCTGATAGGTCGTGAGGAAGGCCGAGACCTGCCGCCTGACTGTTTCTCCTTTGCTCTTCGCCATGAGGATCAACAGCGTTTCATCGGATAGTCCTGACAAGAGGTGATACACCTCTGCCGGCTTGAGCGGTCGTTTCGATACCAGTCGACGGATCACGTTGTGAGAGCCTCCACGCGCCATTTTGAGCTTGGTGGCTTCCTGTTCGGAAAAAGGAAACCGCTTGAGCACGTCCTTCACAGCACGCTCAGGCAACATTTCGAGAAGTCCCATCATGTAGACCAACCAGACGTCCATCTTCCGATCTAGGTACAGGAGCCGATACCAATCGACGGCTTCTTCGAGTGCGGCCAACAGCCTGTCCAATCGGTCGGACCAACTCAGCTTTGGATGGATGAACCTCAAGAGATGTAGTTCCGCCAATCGTTTGATCGCCTGTTTCGGTTCCCGCTCCCCCAACAGCAGTTTCAGTTCTTCCAGCAGACGGTGGCCGGATAATCGTTGAAACAGATTCATCTTGACGGCGCCGGCGATCAACGCCGCCGTGTCCTTACCCAACCGAAACCCGAACCGGGATTCAAATCGGATCGCCCGAAACACGCGGGTCGGATCTTCAACGAAACTCAGCCCGTGCAAGACGCGGATCACCTTGTCATTCAGATCCCGTTGCCCGCCGTAGAAGTCCAGCACGTCGCCAAAGCCCTTCCCGTTCAACCGAACGGCCAAGGCATTGATCGTGAAGTCACGCCGATACAAGTCTTTCTTGATGGAACCCTGTTCGACCGTCGGCAAGGCGGTAGGATACTCGTAATACTCTGTCCGCGCGGTGGCCACATCGAGTTTGAAGCCATCCGGCAACAGCAAGATGGCCGTGCCGAATCGCTCATGCACCTTGACCTTTGCATACAGTCTGTCACCAAGTTTTCGCGCGAAGGCGATGCCGTCGCCTTCGACCACGAGATCTAAATCCAGATTCTCGATGCCCAGCAATAGGTCTCGCACACAGCCGCCGACGACAAAGAGCGGGACCTCGCAGCGGTCAGCCAAGTGACCTGAGTCTTCCAGCAAGGTCACGAGACGATGGGGCACGCGGCTTTGCAACAGCCCCTTCACATTGCGGCGCGGCCCTCCGATCTCAGCTTGGGCTTCGCTCGGACGCATCGTCCGCATCCTCGCGACCTTCAGTACATCGTCATGCAAGGTCCGCAACAGATCCGTCCTCGTTATGACGCCGACGATTTTTTTCTCTGAGATGATCGGCACAAACCGCTGGTTTCGCTCGATCATGGCCGTTTCGATTTCATGAAACGGAGTGTCCGGTTGCGCGACATAGGCGTCGGGCTGCATGATGTCTCGCACGGCTATCTTGCCGAGCCGATGAAACAAGGCTTTCTGAATCGACTCCCGGCTGACCAGTCCGGTGTAATGGTCTTTCTCATCCAAGATCGGAAAGACATTCAACCCATAAGCCGTCATCCGCTGTCCTGCTTCAGTCACGCTGGTCTCGACCTCGATCGCTTTGACCGGGCGAGTCATGACGTCCTGAGCCAGCAGACTCGGGCGATACTGTGTGGTCAGCAGCCCAACGATCATCTCTTTGACTTCCACAAGGGTTCGCCCTTTGACGGTGGCGGCCGCAGCCACGGCGTGGCCTCCTCCTCCGAATTCCCGCGCGATCCAACCGACGTCGATCTCAGGCCTGCGGCTTCTCCCGATCACTTCCACTCGGTCTGCCATCATCACTGCCACAATAACGGCATCGACTCCTTGCAATTCGGCCAGGGTGTGCACCACACCGGCTGCCTCCCCACGGCAACGATCGATCGTGCTGGTCGCCACCAGCACCTTGCGGCCTTCCAAATAATGGACTTCGCAGTGCTGTAAGAAATCGTTCAGCAACGCGACGGCATCCGGATCCAGAGGACGGTGCAGGATTTCCGTCACCATGTTCAGATCCGAGCCGGCTGCGACGAGAAACGCCCCAGCCTCAAAATCCCGGCTCGTCGTAGAGGCAAAGACGAACGACCCGGTCTCTTCATAGAGGCCCAAGGCCATCACGGTCGCCTCGAACGGCGTCACGGGAATATGCCGCCGCTGAAGTTGCTCGACGAGAAGTGTGGTCGTGGCCCCTACCAATTCAATCACAGACTGCTTCGAACGGTCGGCGAGGGATGAGTCTGGTTCGGGATGGTGATCGAACACCACGACTTCAACCGCCGGATTCTCAGTACACGTTTTAAACGTTCCGATCCGGTCGGGCTCTTGCGTATCGACCAGAACTATTCGGGTTACCTGCGAGAGATCGATGTCTTTGAGTTTGGTGATGTCGAGATCATGCACGGCAAGAAAATTCCGGACAGCCTCCTGTGCTCCAGCCGGCAAGACCAGCTTGGCCTCTGGAAAGAGCTTGCGCGCGGCAACCATCGAGGCAAGGCCGTCGAAATCCGCATTGCTATGCGTGGTTATAATATCCATGAACGCATTTTAGCAGGGTCCTTCGGATGGCGGAACAATCTCGCAATCGCTGCGAACCTTGGGAATACGTCTACATCGATGTGGGATTCTAAATCGAGATCTACGGAAGGGTGTTCAGTCCCGCCCGTGGCGGGAATGGTCAGGCCGTTCTGAGCGATCCCTATTGTCCAGACGTTCAGGGCGTTCCATTCGATCCACTTTTTCGTTGCGATCCATCCGATCTGATCGGTCTCGGCTACCGGACTGATCATGTCGTTCGGACCGGTCTCTCTCAGAATCTTCTCGACTCCCCTTGCCGCCCCGATCGCCACGGTCTCCCCGATCCCGATCACCTCCGGAGCCGCTGTGATCATCACGAAAGAGCCGGTCACTCCGTTCTCCTTTGCTGACCTTGTCACGAAGGGTTTGAAGGCTGGCACGGCCTTCTTCAAAGTCGGAGCCTCGCCGTTTTACTTCTCGACTGAGATCCAAGAGTTCGGATGAGCGATACCCCTGCTTGATTCCTTCGCCAATCAAGGCCGCTCCATCTTTCGACGGAATTCTGCCCTCTTTCATCACGGCCAAGCCCTTTGCGCCGGCTGCGAGCTCTTCCTGAGTCGCCTTATGGCGGCCTTCTTGCGACAATCGACTCAGCTCCCGTACCTCATCGACCGTGGCCCCCCGCGCAAACGCTTCCGCCAGTGTTTCCAACGCGCGCTGCCGGTTTCCTTCCCCGATGCCACGACCCTTCGCTTCTTCCAATACTTCGTGAGCGGATTCAAGCCTGGATGTCATCTGTCGCAGGACTGGATCGATCCGTTTCGGATCAATTCCCTTTGCCAGCCCTTCTTTCACTTTATTGGCTAAGGGTTCGACGGGAAGGCCCCTTTCGCCGGCCTTGTTCACCTGATCCAACAACGGATTGAT
>JBKKBQ010000295.1:0-6416 GCA_046714015.1 Nitrospira sp. | reverse complement strand
CTGTTCCACCGTCTCCGTCGTAACCTTTTCGTACGTACGCCGACTGACACAACCGATGTCCAAGAGCAGGACCCCGGTGAGCACGCAGAGAACAACCCCCCGAGCGACCAGAGACATTGTGCCGGTAGGACGTGTCATGACTGGTGCCTCATGGGATAACCGACCCGAAACCCTTGGGCCCGGGCTTGCAGTCGGTTCGGTGAGTAGCTGCGCGTAAGATGTACACAGATGACGGGTGTCAGTCAACCCTTCATCCTCTCCCTTCGAGGAGCACGTGGATAACCAGCAGGAGTGTGCGTACTATGAGGCCACCATGTCGTTTGATGCGGCACCGTCCATTCGGCTCCCACCGGAGTGCGAGACTGCTCTCTTGGAACGGTTTCTCAAAGCCGAGGCCATGGCGCTGTGGACAGTACGGTCGGCGCGTTTACAGGTCGTTCCTCCAAACGTCTACGCCTTTCTCCGAAAACACGAGGAAGATGAGCAACAGCATCTGGCACAATTTGAAACCATGATCGGTCGTCAGCCTCGTGAACGGGAACGGCTTCCGTCCGTGCCGAGACAATGGCCGGCGTTGGCCGTTCAGATTTATGGCTATGAGTCATTGGGCTTGGAATTCGCGAGGTTGCTTCTGCCGCTGCGACCGGACCTTTCCTCGATTCTGGAAGACGAGGTCGTTCACGTGGGATTCTTCGAGGAGGAGGTTCGACGCATCCTCAAAGGGAGGGGGGAGCCTGCTGAACAGGCACGAACCTCTGCACAGGCATGGTGGCGGAAGCTACCCCGAACCGTCAATCGGTATTTGGAAGCGGCGGTGCTCGAGCAATTTCGGCTGACACTGGCCACTCAGATGCTCACCACAATCGAACAACGATTTATCGAAACTGGGCTTTTGAAAGGGGGGACGGACCGATGAAGGGGATTACGCTTGCCCCGAGAGCAGGCCCGTGACGGCCCCCATCTTGCGATATTTCTGCTCCCGCTGAGCAATAAGGTGTTCGACGGGCAGATCAAGCAGATCGAACAAGTGGTTGGTCAGTGCCTTTCCGACCAGCTCGCAGACGGCTCGCGGCTCGCGATGAGCACCGCCCAGCGGTTCGGACACGATCGTGTCGATCACGCTGAGATCAAGAAGATCGTTGGCGGTCATTTTCAATGCGGCGGCGGCATCGAGCACCTTTTCCGGGCTGTCCCAAAGAATCGCGGCACAGCCTTCAGGGGAGATGACCGAATAGACCGAATGCTCCAGCATTAGGACGCGGTCGGCGACGCCAAGCGCTAAGGCACCTCCGCTCCCTCCTTCACCGATGACCACGGCAATGATCGGTACGCTCAAGCGAGACATGACAAACAGATTGCGGGCGATGGCTTCCGCTTGCCCGCGCTCCTCGGCACCGATGCCGGGATAGGCACCGGGCGTATCGATAAAGGTCATGATCGGGCGATTGAACTTCTCCGCCATCTTCATGAGGCGAAGCGCCTTCCGATACCCTTCTGGGTTGGGCATGCCGAAGTTTCGTTGCATGCGCTCTTTGAGAGTCTTCCCTTTTTGATGACCGATAATCATGACCGGGCGGTCGTTGAATCGGGCAAATCCTCCCACGATGGCGCGATCGTCTCCAAACACACGGTCGCCATGCAGTTCAAGAAAGTCTCGCGTCAGTTCATTGATATAGTCGAGTGTGCTTGGGCGTTGAGGGTGACGGGCCAGCTGCGTGCGCTGCCAGGGGGTCAGGTTCTTGTAGAGATCGTGTTCGACTTGCGCCAGCTTTGCGCGAAGCTTCCGAATGTCGTTTTGGGTAGACGATTTCCCGCTGGTGGCCGCGGCGGATAGTTTCTCGATCTTCTCTTCGATCTCGCGGATCGGCTTTTCAAATTCGAGGTAATCGCGCATAGCCCTGTTCAATTCCGTACGACGATCAGCCATTCGATCCAATTGAGACTCCTAAGATAGCAAAGATAGGGCCCCTTTGCCTAGCACTTCTTCAACATCCGACACAAAACGGTCGCTGGGGCAGACGGTCAGGTTGGGGAGGGGATTGGTCTCAGCTTCCAAGGTACCATCGGTTCGAAACGACATCGAGATCGAGGTACTGCCGGGATGCCGTCGAAAGATGTCAAGCAACCGAGGCAACTGTTCACGGACCTCCGGGCGATCACTGAGGCGGATACGGATACGTTTGATGGACTGAGCCTGGACTTCTGCCAGCGGTTCGATCTTGCTCCCACGAATTTTGGTGCCCTTGTCTCCACGATCGATGGTGCCGGTGATGCGGATGATCCGCTCCGGTACGATCAGCTCGCCGGCCGTCCTGAACAAATCGGGAAACACGATCACTTCCGTGGTCCCTTGCAGATCTTCCACCGTGAGATAGGCCATCCGGTCGCCCTTCTTCGTCAGCATCGATTTAACCGAGGCAATGATGCCGCAGATCTTGACCTCACTGCCGTCGGTGCAGTCTTTCAATCCCGCCGTCGTGGTGGTGGACAAGGCGCTCAGCGTCGCTTCATACCGGGTCAGAGGATGAGCGGAAATATAGAACCCGGTCAATTCCCGTTCATACTTCAATCGTAGCGCTTGATCCCATTCCGCAAGCGAAGGCAGCGGGGGAGTCGGCAAGGCCGTTGAGGTGGCGTGCCCATTCAGCTCCTCACCGAAGATGCTGGTTTGCCCACGTTCACGCTCGCGCTGAGCCGCGGCGCCCTCGTCCACGGCTTGATCGAGCACTGCCATCAGTTGTGAGCGCTTGGCGCCGGTCGAATCGAAGGCGCCGGCTTTGATCAGGCCCTCCAACATCCGCTTGTTTACTTTATGAAGATCGACCCGCCGGCAGAAATCAAAGAACGATCCGAACGGGCTGCCCTGAGTCCGCACCTCCAGGACCGACTCCACAGCCCCCTCACCGACGTTCTTGATCGCGGCCAAACCGAACCTGATTGCCCCGCCGGCGACGGCAAAGTGTGTTTGGCTGGCGTTCACGTCCGGTCCCAGGACTTTGATACCCAGATCCCGACAGTCGGTGAAATACCCGACCAGCTTGTCCTGATTGCCCATGTCGGTCGTCATGAGAGCCGCCATGAACTCGGTCGGATAGTGGGCTTTTAAGTAGGCCGTTTGGTAACAGACGACGGCATAGGCGGCTGCATGCGATTTATTAAAGCCGTACCCGGCAAACTTCTGGATCAACTCGTAGAGTTTCTCCGCTTTTTTCTCAGGAATTTTCTTGTGCTTCGCGCCATCGAGGAACTTGACGCGCAGCTTTTCCATTTCTTCCGGTTTCTTTTTGCCCATCGCACGACGGAGAATATCGGCTTGGCCCAACGAGAAGCCCGCCATTTTGTTGGCGATCGCCATCACCTGTTCCTGGTAGACGATCACACCATAGGTATCCTTGAGGAGCGGCTCCAGTTCCGGCAACTCATAGGTGATGGGCACCTTGCCCTGTTTTCGCTTGATGAAATCAGGAATGAGATCCATCGGTCCCGGGCGATACAGTGCGATAATGGCGATGATGTCTTCGAAGCGATCGGGTTTGAGTCCCGTGAGGAGATCCCGCATGCCGGAACTCTCCAGCTGGAACAGCCCCGTGGTTTTGCCCGAGCTCAGGAGGGCAAAGGTGTCCGGATCATCAAAGGACACCTGGTCGATCACAAGCGGCGGTGCTTCGGGATGCGTGTCGTTGATCAGGGTCTCGGCACGCCTGATCATCGTGAGGGTCTTCAGCCCGAGAAAGTCGAATTTAACCAACCCGATTTTCTCGACGTCTCCCATGGAATACTGGGTCACGATTTCGTCGTTGGCGCCCTTGTACAGGGGCACATGGTCGGTGAGCGGTCCTTCGGAGATCACGACACCCGCTGCATGGGTCGAAGCATGTCGGGCCAGACCTTCGAGAGATTGCGCATTGGTCATCAACTCTTTGACTTTCGGATCTGTCTCCACCAGCTCGCGTAAGCGAGGTTCTGTTTCCAAGGCCTGCTGCAGCGTGATGTTCAATTGGTTGGGGACCAGCTTCGCAACTTTATCCGCGTCGGCGTAGGACATTTCCAACACGCGCCCCACATCGCGGATCGCGGCCTTGGCCCCGAGCGTCCCAAACGTAATAATCTGAGCGACATGGTCGGCGCCATACTTGTCGACCACGTAGTTGATCACTTCCCCACGACGATCCATGCAGAAATCCATGTCGATATCGGGCAGCGAGACGCGCTCGGGATTCAAGAAACGTTCGAACAGTAGTGAGTAGACGAGCGGATCGAGGTCGGTAATGCGCAGGGCATAGGCGACAAGGCTGCCGGCGGCAGACCCTCGACCTGGCCCGACCGGGATCCTTTTCGATCGGGCGAAACGGATGATGTCCCAGACGATGAGAAAGTAGCCGGCAAATCCCATCGAGCAGATCACCATCAGCTCTTCTCGGAGGCGCTGATCGTAGACGGTGGACGCAGCCCGGACGGGCCTTTCTTTTAGTCGTTCCTTCAGCCCGGCAAGGGCGAGATGTTCCAGATAGGACTCACGATCCTTGAACCCATCCGGGACGCGATACTGTGGAAGATGGGTCTTGTTCAGCGGAAGGTCGAAGTCGCAATAGTCGGCGATGCGGCAAGTGTTCGACACGGCACCAGGAAATTCGGCGAACGCCGGGGCGATTTCCTCCGTTGATTTCACGTAGAGCTGATCCGTATCGAACTTCATCCGGTTGGGGTCGCTGACCGTCTTTCCCGTCTGCAGGCAGAGCATCAGCTCATGTGGCCGCGCGTCGTCCTTCTTCAGGTAGTGACAATCATTCGTGCCCGCCATTGGAATCCCGAGCTTCTTATGGATTTCCATGAGGCCGGCATTCGCCACCCGCTGATGATCGAGTCCGTTCGCCTGCACTTCGAGATAGAAATGATCCTTCCCAAAGATCTCCTGAAATTCGCCGGCCACCGCCATCGCGCCATCCATATCTTTCTGGCCGATCAGATAGGGAATCTCTCCGCTCAGGCAACCGGAGAGCGCGATAATTCCATCATGGTGTAGCTTTAACAGTTCCTTATCAATGCGCGGCTTATAGTAGAATCCCTCAAGATATCCTTTGCTCACCAGCTTGATCAGATTTTGGTAGCCGGTCAGATTTCTCGCGAGGAGAATCAGATGATAGTAATCATTGTGCGCGAGGCCGCTGTCTTTCTTGGCATGACGACTGCCCAGTGCCATGTAGGTTTCACAGCCGATGATCGGCTTGACACCCACCTCTTTGGCTTTGCGATAAAACTCGACCGCGCCGAACATGTTGCCATGGTCCGTCATCGCCACAGCCGGCTGATTGAACGACTTGATCTGCCGGACTAACGGATCAATCTGATTCGCGCCGTCGAGGAGACTGAACTGGGTATGGAGATGAAGATGAACAAAAGTGGAAGCCACGAAAGGTACACCTCGTTGTGGGATTGTAGTCAGGGTATGAGAAGGAGTCAACGACGGACGAGGCAGGGGAGCTACCTCAGAGAGAGGCCGTCGAGAAATTATGCCGGGTGAGAGTGCTAAAGCCGCTCTCCGTACTTTTGATAGTGTTGCTTCTTGGCGGCAGCGATCCAATTATCTCGTCTAATGCGCTCGGGATTGGTATCGAGTTTTTTGGCGATCTTCTGGATATCCTCTGCTTTCCAACGAGCAATTTGGATAAACGTGCGGGTGCCCATCTTCTTGAGAGTCTGTGCAATGACAGGCCCGATCCCCACGATCTTTTTGAGATCGTCTTGCTTCATGTCCTTGCTGACCTTGGGCTGTCCTCCTTGGGAACTCAGCTCGGCACCATTCGGACGAGTCTTGCGAGGCACTCCAGTGGCTGGAGCTGCTTTGGCGCGAAGGGCCATGCGCATTTCTTTGAGACGTTTTTGCAGGCGATCGATATCCTCATCTTTCCCCGGAATAACCTGCACCTCCTTTACGAGAGCTCGACGCTCCGCTTGAAGCACATGCAGCTCACGGTGGAGACTCGCAATCTGCTCGTCTCGTTCATGCAGACGTTCCTCGTCGAGCAGATGTTGCGCGCGGAGTTGTTCCTGCGCCGCGCATTGTTCTTGGAACTTCGCCACCTCCACCTCGTGATCACGCATGGTATGCGCATATCTCTTTTCCCATTCCTTGAGCCCTGACTCCTTCTCACGAAGAAGGTGGGTGACCGACACAAGCTCTTCAATTCGATGGTCGCGCTCCGCGATGGACCGTTCGAACTGTTGAATCACTTTGCGATGGGCGGCCTCTCGATCACTCTGTTCGACCTCCAGCTGATGGACACGGTCTTGGGCCGACTCCAGCTTATTAACATGGGCTCGGAGTTGCTCCCGGTCGGCCAGCATATCTTTGAGTTGGGCAATATGCTCTCGCAGCACACGAAAATCATGATCCATGACCTCGCGCGCTTGGTCCG
>JBKKBQ010000294.1:0-8297 GCA_046714015.1 Nitrospira sp. | reverse complement strand
ATTCATGATCGTGCCGGCGAACATCTGCGTGAGTGCGACCGTGCATTGCTCCGCCACAGAATCCGATTCTTCCCTGTCACGCTTGGTCCCATGCGAATGTTGACCGAGCGCGGTCTCGCGCTGAAGCACAGACTTGCCACCATCGGCTATCAGACCGTGGAATGCTTCCCAGGCGCTGCACAGGATCTGGGGGGAATTCCTCGGCAACACCGAGATAGGCGCGGCTTGCTCTCTGGATTGAGGAAACTCGGCCTACGCGGTTTGAAGAAGACCGCGACGAGCGACGAGTTGGATGCTGCGACAGCTGCCCTCGTTGGCCGATGGTTTTTCTTAAGTCAGGGGCTGATACTTGATGGAGAGAACGGAATCCTGATTCCGGCTGTAGATTGGCGACATGGAAGATCCAAGAGTCGCAATGGACCAAGCGTGAGGGCTAACAGCTAGCGCGCGGGTGGCACGACCGCAATGATCCGCAGAGGGCCACCAGTTCCACCGGCGATTTTCATGGGTAGTGCGACGACGTCAAAGCCGCGAGCCGGCAATTCCTGCAGGATGGCGAGATTTTCGAACACAGGCACGTTCTGAGAAAGTAGCGCGACGTGTGTTTCGAACTTGGTCGATTGGCCATAGTCGATTGATGCCGTGTCGATGCCCACCGCCTTGACTTGCCGTTCACGCACCAGCCAGGTAGCTGCCTCCGGATGCAGCCCAGGGAAATGCAGCGCCCGCACTCCCTCCTGCCCTCTCAATTCCGTGCCTAGATAGTCCTTCCGGCTCGGCCAGAACCGGACATAGCCCGTATTCAAGAGGACAATGGCGTGGTTTGGAATTGGACCATGCTCCGCTTCCCATCGTTCGAGATCAGAGATCGTCATGCGGTAATCCCGATCGCGAGCACATTGCTCTGTGACATCGATTCGGATGCCGGCTCCGACCAATCGTTCGACTGGAATCTGATCCAGCGTCTGCTTTCCTCTGGAAAAGTGAACCGGGGCATCGATGTGCGTGCCGCCATGCTCGGGCATCTCCACACGGTTCGACGCATAGTAGTACCCACCCGCGGTGTCTTCTCCGTGTTGGACAACAAGCTTGAAATCCTGTTCCGTCGGCCAGACGATCGTATCCGATCCGAATGAATGAGTCAGATCGACGATCCGCGAATGTTCCCAGGCCGTATGATTTCTCGGATGGTCAGAAGCACATCCAAGGCTTATGCCCAGATCCAGCACCGCGATCACCATACTTGCCATAGACGTGAGTCTTCTCACCATGACTCTCACACTCTTTCTTTCCAAGTCTCGGATGGAACGGATACGCGGCGAGGCTCTCGCTATAGCAGAAATTGTCAACTCTGTAGGCCAGCAGTGTCAGGTGCGACGGCATTGCGACGAAGTCGCAGCCTTAGAGGAGCACCTGGAAAAAAGGGAAACGCTCGTTAGCGGTCTGACTTCGGTGCATCATAGCGAAACCGAGCTTCGCGCACCGTTCGCCAGCCGAGACTTCCCCCTTACTTCCCGAAGGCTTTTTTCAGCAGCGGCTCGATCTCACCCTTGGCCGCCATGGGATCGAGGACATCGGTATCGCCGTAAAATGTGCCGTCGATAAACACCTTGGGGAGCGTCGGCCAATTGGTGATCTTTGTCAGCGCTTCCCGTTTAGCCGGCTGCGACAGGACATCGATCAGTTCGTACGGATACCCATATTTGTCGAAAAACTGCATGGTCTCTCTCGTGAATCCGCACATCGGCATGGTTTTGGTTCCCTTGCCGTAAATCAAAATTTTATGGGCCTTCACTTCATTCTGAATTTCTTCTTCGATCGGGTCGGCCATGGTTACCTCCTATGCCTCATCTCTGGTGCGCACGGTTAATTCAAGCGCATGAATACGTCCGTCCTTCATCGGCACGTCTAATGCTTGATAGATCATTCGATGCCGGTCTAACAGGTTTTTTCCGTGAAAACCATCTGAGACGATTACAACCCTGAGGTGATCCATTGTTCCAGTACGGTCGGTCACCGTCACGACGGCATCCGGCAGAGATTTGTGAATATATTCGGTCAGCACGTCTGATGTAATCACCGGCCTCCACTCCTCTTGCTTTTTCAATACCCTATCCGAAATGGGTTCTGAAACGCAATGTGCATCCCTCGGTGGTGGTTTTCCGCATGGTGGTGGTGCATTTGAGCCGGCTAATCGTGGCAACTCGTGATTCAGGTCAGCAAGCCATTGAAAGGTTTCATGTTCACTTCCGCCACGCTTTCAGCACCGACCTTGCACATCCCCCTTTGTACAAACGAAAACATATCACGCCGCACTTCACCAAGGAGGTCGTTATGAGCGAATTCACGTCCGGGTTTTTTGTAGGAGGTGAAAGCACCAATGGTCGAGTGTTGATTGTCGATGACGAGCCCGATATCCGTAAGGTCGTCCGCATGACGCTGCACAAAGCCGGATACGATGTCCTTGAAGCAGAGAATGGCGAGAAGGCCATTGAAACGATCAACTACGGTGAAAATCGGCTGCTCCTGGATGTCATCATCTGCGACATCCGCATGCCGAAAGTGAACGGCATCGAAGCGATTGCCTATTTCCGCCAACACTATCCGCGTGTGCCCTTGATCGTCCTAACCGGATTCCCGGACACCGACATGGCCACATCGTTACTCCGGCAAGGTGTGGTGGATTATCTCGTGAAGCCTGTGGCAGGCGAGAAACTGAAGGCCTCCGTCGCTCGCGCCATGGAGCAGCGTGAATTGGCTCACCTATGATGGACTGGTCGACATCACAAGGGAAGGGCGCGGCGGCCACCTCTCCACCCAACGCTCATCCGGGGATCGAGAGCCAACGGATCGAACCGGTACCCTCCCAGCTTCGGATGAGGGTGGCGATCATCGGCGCAGGCCGGGGTGGTACCGCATTGCTCGAGGTGCTCCATCAGATCGGTACGATTGAGATCGTCGGCATTACCGATAGAGCTCCCTCGGCTCCAGGACTCAAACGGGCCCATGAGCTCAATGTGCCGGTCTATGACCGGGTCGCCGACCTGATCACACACCAAGGACTCAACCTCGTGATGGATGTCACGGGTGATCCAGCGATGGAGCCGTTGCTTCAGGAACAGCTGCCGGCAGAGGCCGACATCGTAAGTGGACAGGCTTCGCGGCTCTTCTGGAAGCTCGTGCAACATGAATCGACATTGCAGACCGAGTTGCTCCACGCAGAGAAACTCGCTGGAATCGGCTCATTCGCCGCCGGCATCGCTCATGACATGAATAATCCTCTTCAGCTTATTCTCGGTCTGGCGGAAAATCTAACGGACGAAACGAATCTGGAGGCCGTGCATCTTCAAGCGCGGGACATTATTGACGCGGTCAAGCGCACCACCGCCATTTGTCGGGACCTCACCTCCTACTCCCGCCGCGCATCCCTACGGCAAGACTGCCTGATCGGCGTCAACGGCAAGCTGGATGAAGCCCTAAAGATCGCCCGCTATGCTGTGGCCCTTCAAGACATTGAAATTCGAAAATTCTACCAGCCGGATGTCGCTGTGAAAGGAAACCCAGATGAGCTGCTCCATATGTTCGTCAATCTCATTACGAACGCGGTCCAGGCCATGGAACACCACGGCACCTTGACGCTGAAAACCGACGCGATGGCCGGCGCGACGCAGGTTCGTGTCTCCGATACCGGCAGCGGCATCGCCCCCGAAGTACTTGGCCGAATCTTCGAACCCTTCTTTACGACGAAACCACCTGGGAAGGGAACCGGATTAGGTTTGTACAATATCAAGAATGTGATCCATCACATGAACGGGACCATCGGGGTTGAAAGCCACGTGGGTCGAGGGTCAACCTTTACCCTCACATTCCCAGGCGAGCCAGGCGCCGATGAGAGGAGCACTTAAGTCATGACGGCGACGCCGACATCCTCGCCGCCTGGCACCAAATGGGGGCTCAAGGCCAAGGTCATCCTCTCCATGCTGCTCGTCGGTGTCATCCCGCTCGTCGTGGGCTTGGGGATGGCATTCTGGCAGGGGTCTCAAGAAATCCGGGAAGTCAGCGGAGAAAGCTTTAAAGCCCTCGCGACTGAAGCCGCCCGCAAACTCGACCTCCTCCTCGCCGAAGAAATCGCGCACACCGCACGCATCGCGAATGACCCGGCGATCATTCGCGCGTTGGAGCAACGGCGTGATGCACGGGGCGCCCCCAAGAATCCGACCGCGGCACTCACGGACTTAGAGCAGCGCTGGCGGGCAAGAGACGCTGCTGCCATCAAGTCCATCACGGACCATCCTCTCAGCACCTTGCTCCACGAATACTTTACCGGCGTCCATAGTGCACCGGGTCAATTGCTTCCGCACGTGGTTCGTTCATCGACGAAGATGCTGTTCCTGACTGATGCACAGGGCACACTTGTCGGAACGATGACCGACCATCCGGCGTTCCGCCATCAGAATACCCAATGGTGGCAGGGTGCCTTCAATAAAGCGGTGGGCAAACTCTATATCGAGGATGTCCGTTTCGACGACCGGGTGAACGCCTATGTCTTCTCCATCTCTCTTCCCGTCATGGATAGTCTCCGGTATGAAGTCGTCGGGGTGCTGCACCGCGTGATCGATGCCAAGGAGTTCTTTTCTCCCGCGACCCATGTCACCAGATTTGGAAAGACCGGCCATGTCATGCTAATTGATACGAAGGGTATCGTCGTCAGCTGCCCAATTCTTCCCACCGGCGTTCCGTTGTCCGATCCGACGTTAATCCCGCTCGTCACACCGCGACACCCTGGTTGGGTGCAAGCTTCCAGCGACGGTCACGGCGGACAATCCACCTCCGTCATCGGCTTTGCCCCTGTTCCGGAGACAAGCCGGGCGACCAACGGCTCGAATGACAATGGGTCATGGCACACCTTCGTCTGGCAATCCTCCGATGAACTCTTCGCGCCGATTCAGCATCTGTTCACCTGGGTGACGGTGTTCGGGGCCGTGGCCGTTGTGCTGCTGGCCTCGTTGGGCTACGTCGCCGCCGGCCGCATCGTGACGCCGGTGCGGCAACTGCAACAGGCCGCGCAGTCCATCGGACGCGGTGAATTGCGGACACCGATTCAGATCCACACCGGTGACGAATTGGAAGACTTGGCCGAAGAATTCAACCGCATGAACCAGCAGTTGAAAGCTGCCTTTGCCGGATTGACCGACCAGGTCAAGTTGAAAACCCAGGAAGTCCAAGTCCTCCAGCAGTCGACGGATCAGATCTTAGACGCTGTCCCCACTCCGATTCTCCTCATCGACTCCCACGAGGTCGTGCGCTACATCAATCAAGCGGCCCGCGATTCCTTCAAGCTCCAGGACCCGATGTCGGGAACGTCCTTGTTCACGATTCTTCCTCTCGATCCAGTCGTTCAGAAGAAGCTTCAGGGAGAGTTCCACACCGACGGAGAGACGTCTTCTGCTGCTGCCGATCTAGAGCGCGAGACGTTACTGAGGGATCCACTTGCGCCTAGTGCCGATCACGAATCGGCACGCCATCGTTCTGCGCTCCACATCGGATCGCGCATCTATCACTACCAATGGTTCCGGTTGCCCGCCAAACCAGGAGAAGAAGATAGTATTGGGCTCGTCCTTCGAGACACCACGGACGAGAGCCGGCTGCAAGACCAGCTCGTCCAAGCGGAGAAAACGGGAAGCCTCGGGGTGTTGACCGCCGGCATCGGGCACGAACTCAACAACCCCTTGTTCGGCATCATCGGGTTGGGAGAAGTCATTCAGGATGAACAGGACTTGGAGCATATTAGAACCTGCGCCCAGGACATCGTGGCTCACGGCCGTCGCATGGCGACGATTATTCGAGATTTTACCGGCGTGACGAACCGGGAGGCGTTCGACAAGCAAGTGCCGGTGTATTTGGAGCAGATATTGGACCAAGTGCTGGCCACCGCGCAAACCACCGTTGAAATGAAAGACATCGTGATTCACAAAGCCTATGCGGGCAGTACGCCGGTGCTGGTATTTCCAGACCAACTTCGGCAAGCGTTGGTGAATCTCGTGGCCAATGCCGCCCAAGCCATGAAGGGCACCGGCACGCTCACGTTGGCGACCGCCGTGTCGGACCATACGGCTACCGCGACGATCGCCGATTCCGGTCCCGGCATCTCCAAACAGCACCTGTCAAAAATATTCGACCCGTTTTTTACGACCAAGGGACAGGGGGAAGGTTCAGGCCTCGGGCTCACGGTGGCGAGGCGGATTATCCGGAAATTCGGAGGCGATCTGCGCATCGAGAGCATCGAAGGTCGGGGCACCTCCTGCATTGTCACTCTACCGATGTCCCCTGAAGGAGACCCATGGACACCTTCCGCGTCACGTCCCGAGCCGCAACCATCGCATTCCTCCTAGGGGGGCTCTGGGGTGGAGCTTCTCTCCCCTCAGCCAAGGAGAACCTATCCATCGGCAGCATCTCTTCGGAGAGAGTCGCCGATTACGTGCATGCCGTCCTGGAAGCCGATCGGACGATCTACACGACACCCATCGTCAATCGTATGCAGGAGAAAGGCCTCGTGGCCGCGACCGAACACTGGGAGCAGGACAACGCGCTCCCTCTTCCGGCCCAGTTCCTCCAACATTCCAGCCGACTCGTGGCCGAGAGTGGACGAGGCATCCGCTACAGGCTCATCGGGTTCTCCCCGATCTATCAACGCAACGCGCCGGCGACCGAGTTCGAGCACAAAGCGCTGGAGGTGCTCAGACGACAGCCTGATCGACCAGTTACCGGGGTTGTTTCAAGCGGCAAGAAGCAGTACTTCCAAGCCATTTATGCAGACCGTGCCGTCTCGTCTGCCTGCGTCAGCTGCCACAACAGTCCTCCGTTGAGTCCAAAACAGGATTTTAAGGTGAACGATGTGATGGGTGGAATCGCCATTACGATTCCGCTGGAGTAACGGGAGCGCTCATGGATCATTGGACATGCGTCATTGCAGAAAGACCGACAGTCCTTGCATCAGCCGGCAGCCATTGGTGAATGACTACTGACCAATGACTATCGACTTCAGGACAGCGCAGCTGAAAGAAATCAGGGAGCAACTGGAGACTTTTCGGGCGGACTCGCGGACACGACCGGTGGCTTGAGGTGGTACTCCTCTCGATAGATCTGTACGGCCGTCATCAGCAAGCTGATGAGGATCGGACCGACAAACAGGCCCAGCAACCCATAGAGCGCCAACCCGCCCAGCACACTCAGCACGAGCAGCAATACGGGAATCTGGGTGTCGTGACCGATCAACCAAGGACGAAGAAACTGATCGACCATCGAGACGACCGCGATTCCCCACACCAGCATCGCAAGCGCTTTCCCGGTCGCCCCCATCCAGAACAAGTAGAGGGCCACTGGTCCCCATATCAGCCCGGTTCCGCCGAGTGGAATCGGCGCCAGCACGATCGTCAAAGCCGTGAGTCCTATCGGAAACGGCACATCCAGCGCCACGTAGGCCATTCCCGCCAATAGTCCCTGGATGATCGCCGTCATCAGCATGCCTTTCACGACCGCCCGGATCGTCTGATCTAACCGGACGAGGATCTTTGACTTGTGTGACTCTTCCATAGGAACGAGTTCGTTGAGCACGGCGAGCCACTGCCGGCCATCTTTGAAGAGAAAAAAGAGGATCAACAACATGATGAGAAAACTTGTCATCAGCGCGAAGGTATTTTTCAGGAGGCCTCCCATTCCACCGACCAAAAATTGGCTGAGTTCTTTGACCCCGGTCATCAACGACTGTTCCAATGAAAGCGTAGGCGAACTGGTACCGGACACCGTTGATTTCAACCACCCGCCGATGAAGGGAATCTCGGCCACTTGGTCCGGCAGCCGTTGCAGCCCTCCGGCTGAGATCCATGCTCGAATCTCCAGTTCCGCTGCGCCGGCTTCCCGCACCAGCATCACGCCCATCGCAACCAATGGGACGACAACGATGCCCAATGCTCCGACCGTCAGCATGGCAGCAGAGAGTGCATCCTGACCACCGAACCACTTGGTCAGCCGGAGATGGAGCGGGAAGGCCCAATGAGCCAACAGACAAGCCCACAGGGCCGAGAACACAAACGGCTTGAACATCAGTCCAATTTGGTAGAGGAGCAAGACAAGGAGGGCAAAGAAGACGATGGAAAAGATTTGTTGTCGAGTCATGAAGAACGTCGAAGTCTTGAAAGAGGTGTCGAGTAAATAGCAGATCTACCGGGGTCTTTCACGGTAATAACGAATTGTATGGAAGTTGAACGGGACCACCGATGTTATGACCACACTGGGGG
>JBKKBQ010000293.1:0-4224 GCA_046714015.1 Nitrospira sp. | reverse complement strand
GAAGAGGAACAGGCCCAACAACATCACGCCCAGCGCTCCTCGATTCACCAAATGTTCCTCCGAACCTGATGCGACTCAACTCTGCCAGGGTGGTCAAACAGGCTGCCATTCTCACCCACCCACCCCTGCGCGCCAAGACGCGCATTGCACCGAACAAGGCCGCAACGAGGTCCGTGACGCGAAGAATAATGAGTGTCACGTCTGCGGACGGGCGCGAGATGGTGAGCGCCCAGTGTCTTAGAGGGCGAGGCGTATCCTTTTCTCACCCGCCCAGTACGTTCAGGCCTTGAGTGATGTGAGAACACAGGTGGCGGCCTTTTTCAGCATCCTGCTACAGTTTGGCTACGGGATCGATGCTGAGTTGAAACCTAGGCGCCACAGCCTTCTGGCCGTTTCGCTCTTTGTTTTCCCCATTCCACACGGCGAATGACACGGTCTGAATACGACCAGGAACGAGCGTAGCTTCATTCTCTTGTTCTTCGCTCACCAGAGGGCGGCGCATCACGACATGCCAGACACCGTCTTGCCATACGGCCTGTCCCTGCACTCTCCCCTGCCTCTCCTTTGTGGTCAACGTGCTGAATCCTCCGCCGATCAAATCCTCAACCGAAGAAACCCGCCTTGGAATGACCTCGAATGTCCGAACCCCTCCCTCTTTTTTTTCCGGTGTCCGTGCCGCCCGTCGATCGATATCGCTTTGCCAGTCCGCCTTCCAATGCCAGATGTTGATGTAGTGGTCCAGCTGCCCCATACAGAAAAAAGCCGGCGCATCGCCGAGCGGAAGGCCGATCGCGACTCCATCCCGGAAAGTCCCCGGAGTGAGCCGATCATTCTTCGTGTTGTCCTGCCATTCCAGCAAAAAGGCAATCTCGGTCCCGTTGTGGACGGACCGCACGGTCAACGCACGCACAGTCGGTTCCGGCCACACCGGCCTCGTGATCACTTGCCCGCTCAGGGGAATCGTGACCGGTGAGATCTTCTGCCAAGCGGCATCATCGGCGGCATTCGGCAGATCACCTTGGATCAAATACGATCTGATGGTCATCCCCTCTGAACTGACCAGCGGAATCCCAAAGGCCCCAAGCACACTAGCCACGACAATAAGGCAGGAAAAAAACACAAGGAGGTGAGAGCGGGAACTGTCGATGTACGTCATTCGCACCGCACAGTACTCCGAAACAAACTGAAGTCAGAATACCACAAAACCCGTGCGGGACAAATGTGAAGGATCGAGTGTGGACTAGACGAGCTTCAGACGGCGGATCTTATTTTCTCCGCGTTCGCAGATATAGAGGTGGCCTTGGGAGTCCAACGTCAAACCGACGGGCGAATTCACCACAGCCTCAATCGCCAGCAGGCCGTCGCCGTGTTTCACCATCCCGGCTGATTCCTTAGCGACAAATCGAGCGGCGCCGCAGCCGCCGATATTTTTATCCTCATAGCCACTGTCACCGTTCCCCGCCACCGTGGTAATGACACCGGTCTGCATATCCACCTTACGGACCCGATGATTCATCGTATCGGAAATGTACAGATTGTCATCGCGATCAAAGACCACGGCCTCCGGCGCGTGTAACATGGCTCTGACAGCCGGCTTATCGTCACCGTCGTATCCGTACCGACAAACCCCTGCAACAGTCGAAATGATTCCCGTCCGTGAATCGATCTTTCTGACGCGATTGCTGCCCTTGTCGACTACGTACAGGTCGCCCTTTGCATCGACCGCGAGCCCGACAAGGTCGTAGAGGCGCGCCTCCATCGCGGGCCTTCCATCGTCCAGATACATCGACATATCCAGCCCATCGGAACAGACCGGCATGAGCCATCCCTGATCATCGCTGAAATCGATGCCGATCGCGTCGCCGGACAACACCACCAAATTCCTCGCCACCAAGGGCTGCTCTCGCGCTTCATCTTCGGCCGTCCACATCCCTGCTATCGTCGTCACCATTCCTGTCTTCGAATCATACCGCCTGACCTTGTGAGCTTGGGTATCGGCGATAAAGAGGACATCATCGTGATCAAAGGCGATCGCCGCAGGCCAAGTCAGATTGACGTCCAGCGCGGAACCGTCCCCATTGAACCCATGCTGGCCGGTGCCGACCACCGTCGTAATGATGCCTGTCTCATGATCGACCTTCCGAATCCGGTTGCTCCCGGAATCACAGATATACAAATTGTTCTGGGAATCAAACGCGACGCCGAGGGGTAGATAGAGTCCTGCTTCTGCGCAGGAGCCCTCGTCGCCGCTGTAGCACGTCTCCCCAATTCCGGCAAAATTGTGGAGCGTGCCTTCTTTGAGATTGATGCGCCGGACTCGGTCAGACCCTGATTCGGCAAAGTAGAGCCACTGCTCTGTCTTGTCGAGTGCGAGGTGATGGGGAAGCGGAATTCCGGCTTTCACCGCGCGCTTGCCGTCACCCGTGCTTCGGGCCTTGCCGTTTCCAGCAAACGTTTCGATGTAGCCAGTGGCCAAGCCTAGTTCTGTATCCATTGACATAGCCAGCTAGACGCGTGGAGTCGGCTGTGCAGCGGCCCCGGCAGCTTGATTCAATGTGGTATTCTGAGTAGATGCTGCGGTCACGGCCTGCGGCGCAGTCGCCTGTTGAGCCGCTGCCTGAGCGTCGGCCTCGATCGCGTCCGCCTCATGGACGGATTTCTTGAATCCCTTGATCGCCTTGCCGAGCCCCTCGCCTAATTGCGGTAATTTCCCGGCGCCGAAAATAATCAGCACGATCATGAGTATGAGGATCAGCTCGGTGAACCCTAGACTACCAAACATAGTGCACCTCTTCCTAAAAGTGAATTAGGACCTCGGACCATCCTTCAGCTTCTTGGCAAACCGCTCTTTCAACCGCTTGCGGGCTTCTTCGGCCTGGTCAAACATCTTGCACTTGTCATACACGCTGATGAGATTGTAATACGCGAGCGGTTCATCCGGGTTGTGCTCCACCGCACTCTCCATGACCCTGACCGCCAAATCGGTCTTCTTATGATTGAGCGCGATTTCCATCAGCTTGAAGCTCGACTCCAAGTGCTTGGGATCCAGCTCCAAGGTGCGAAGGTAGCACTGAATCCCCATGTCGATCGTGTTGTAATCGGACACTTGAGGGTTATCCAGCTCGATATAGACCCCCGCAAGGTTATACCAAGCGATCGGGTCGTCCGGAGTGATTTCGACGAGGCGCTCATAGTAATTCTTCGCCTCCATGTATTGTTTCTTGTCTGCGTGCAGCCGCCCAAGGTTGAACAGCGCCAGGACATCATGGGGGAAGATATCCAGCGCATGTCGAAACTCGGCCTGAGCTTCATCGGTCATGTTCTTGGTCGCATAGATCGTTCCCAGGTTTGCGTAATACATGGCGAGTGAACGATTCATTTCCGCGCGAAGCGATTCAGCCATCTCAATCGCTTTCTTGACTTCTGCCAGCGCATCGTCGAGCCGCCCTTTGCTGAAGTACAGTTCACCGAGTCGGCAACGAGCCTGAAAATCATCGGGTTCGTCAGCCAGCAATTTTTCGATTCCGGAGATCTCTTCATCCGGAGTGAGCGGCTGATCGCCAGGATCAAGAGCGATCTCTGACTGCACTGGCGTCGGTCCTACATTTTCCATCATCATCTATCTCGCTCTCACACTAGGCCTGACCGTGGACGAGACCATCCGTTGCCGGCAGCACAGGGCCGGCGGAAGCCGGCAGCGATTCAGCAGCGGTTGGCTTCACTCGATCAAGGGTAAGTAATATAACTCCGAGAACAACCATCAACGTCAGGTTGGAGAACAGCAAGGCATACCCGGCGATAAACATCAGACCAACCCCATAGCCGGCCAGTCGCCCAATCATCAGCAACTTCACAACGGTGTAGGACCAACAGAGTAATCCTCCCACATACACCGCAAAGGGGAGATAGAAGGTATATCCCATCCCGAATTGAAAGATCCAGCCGATGCCTTGCGAGGCCTGCCGAAAGGCCGAGGCAAAAGCTGGACTATAGAGCTCCAGAAGATAGTCGGCCACGATGAGTGCGGTAAAAATGACACCCGTCGTCGACCAAAACCACATGGCCCGGTTCCACTGCTGTCGGTTCCTCGTTCGCAGCGAGAGACTCTTGCTCTTGCCGTAGGCCACAAATACGACAAAACTGGCCAACACCATCAATGCCTCACCCATACGATGCGATTCGTAGACCAAGGGCGGCGCCGCAATCGCTCCCATCACACTGTAT
>JBKKBQ010000292.1:0-4503 GCA_046714015.1 Nitrospira sp. | reverse complement strand
AGGCTGGCCTGTCGTTCGTGCCCTGAGGCTCGTGACGATTGATACCGTTGGCGAGAGGAACTTCTTGCTCTATTCATGGTGAGTAAGTAGTCACTCACCTGAAATTAGCATGAGGCTTGTATGGATGACAAGTTGGGAGTTTGATGAGCATTTTACGATCGTTCATGAAAAGGATCGGCAATGTAGGAGGGGGTAGAGGCCGGACTATATAAGTCGGAATCGAGTTCGTTGATTGCTCACGGTGTGGTGGGAGATGCTTTTCCAAATGAAAGATTGCAGTCGCTTTCGATGGGCTTGGTTCAGATCCATGAATCGGACGGAAAACTGACAGCCGGACACCCATAGAACATGCGCCGATTTCAATACAAGTTGAGGTAATCCATCGGGAAGCGCAATGGTAAGGGTCAATAATGTTCCACGCGTCACCGGGTGGTCGCTGATGACGTGGCAACCAGAAACGGATATGTTTTTTGTGAGTCCTTCGCCTTGGTGAGGCTGTGTCGAAACTTCACCAACATAGCGCACTCGACAGGTGACGGCTACACGTTCAGCATAACGGTTATCTAACGGCACGTAGGATTTTCGGCTAATCATCGTAAGTGTCATCAT
Source organism: Nitrospira sp. (assembly GCA_046714015.1). Classification (GTDB taxonomy): domain Bacteria; phylum Nitrospirota; class Nitrospiria; order Nitrospirales; family Nitrospiraceae; genus Nitrospira_D. Next base: position 3,894 of record JBKKBQ010000292.1, on the reverse strand, counting down.
CATAGCTTCGCCTCGAACATAGTCCAAATCAATTCAGCAATGTAGCTTGGTCAGAAGATGCTACTGAGGCGCCAACTCTTAGCAGGCTGCGGAAAAACTCAGTCTGATCTCTATAGCCGTGATGGATATCGAGGTGTGAGGGGACGCTGAACAGCCATGCAGGATGCGCAAAAAGGCCGTCCAGCAAGGCCTCAGCAAGGTCCGCGACGCGAAGAATAATGAGCCTCACGTTTGCGGACGGGCGCGAGTCGGTGAGCGCCCGGTGTCTTAGAGGCGAACCGTAGCTTGCTTTCACCCGGCCCACCCATCGCCTGTGTGAACAGGCGTTTGCCCAGGCCGAACGTTGAGCCTCTGAGCGATGCGAGAACGCCGCTGGATGACTTTTTCCGCATCCTGCTAGAACAGTACTGACGACGAGGGGGATCAGCTGTTGGCGGATGAAAGGACTTACTGACGGATCTTTGCCCAGGCGTTTTGATACTCTTCGAAGGAATCGACTTCCATCCATCCCTTAAAAATCGGTACCGCTTGGATGCGATAGCCTTGGTCAATCAGTTCTTGCAGCATGTCGGTGAAAGATGCCTTGGCAAGGCTGGCGGATTCATGGAACGCGGATGACTGTTCCTGGGCCCTGTGGTAGCACTCGCGGAGAGCCTGGGTGCCCTTCTCTGAGAACATAGCCATGCCGATGAATTCCCCATGCGCCAGCTCTCGTGGAAGCTGTTGGCCGATCTTCACCACCTGGTGCTCACCTTCCGGCATCACGAAGCGGGACAAATAGCTTTTGCCGGGCGGGGTGGCCAGCGAGACAAGATCGGGATTCAGGTGGGTCGGCTGGGCATTCCGTTGCTCCTGATCAAACCAGGCCAGATCGACCACCAGAGCAATCTCGGCGGGGCTCTTGAGCAACTTTTCAAGAATCGAGGTGTCAAAAATGATATCGCCGTACAAGACGATGGTTCGACCTTTGAGCTCGTTCTTGGCACAGAAGAGCGACACGAGTTCGCCGGTTTCCTCGTACCGATCGTTGTCGTAGTAGCGAATATTGGGGAGCGAGATCGCCTCTTTTTTGTATCCGCGAACCAACGCAATTTCTTTGATGTCACATTCGTTGAGCGCGCTGACCTGGCGATCCAGAATGGTTTTCCCTTTAATATCGAGCAAACACTTCGGCTTATCCTCGATCAACGGCAGGAGTTGTTTTTCAAATCCGGCAGCAGCGATAATCGCGGTAATTCGTTCGCTTCCTACCGGCAGGAACTGTTTCTCATCCTGCTCCATTTGCGGGACACCGACAATGTCATAGACCTCGGGTAGTGTGACGATTCGGTCGTTCGCAGCTCCAGGGCGGGTATCTTTCTTGATGAGATCCAGCGTATCAGTCATTGCCCGAATGGCCGCTCGTACCGGTTGGTTGGCATAGATGATGATCTTTGCTCCGGCGTCTTCCATTTCCGCTGCGGTAGTCTGGTCGAAAATCGTCGGGACCACGACCAGTGGGACGCGCCCGGACCACAATTTGTACACGGCCTTGAGTTCGTCGAACTTTTTCGATTTCGAATGGATCAGGACTGCGTCGGCGCCCGCATCGGCATAGGCTTCTGCCCGCTTCAGCGCTTCTTCCTGCCCCCACCCGGCGATGAGGGCCTCGGTTCTGGCGATGACCATGAACTCTGGGAACATCTGAGCCGCTTTCGCCGCTCGAATCTTGCCGCAGTGCTCATCAATGGGGATCAGTTCCCGTCGAACGCCCGCATAGAAACTGCAGCGCTTCGGATAGACGTTGTCTTCAATGCAAATAGCAGCCACGCCGGCCCGCTCACGCTCGGTGACGGTCCGCTTGACGTTCAACGCGTTGCCATATCCGGTGTCGCAATCGGCGATCACAGGAATGCTCACTGCCTCCACGATATTCCGTTCAATGTCGAGCTGCTCGCTGGAGGTGATAAAACTGGCGTCGGGGATGCACTTAAGAGAGGCTGAAATGGCGAAACCGCTCGCCCAGACACCGTCAAAACCGGCGCGTTCGATGAGACGGGCGCTGAGTGCGTCGTGAGCACCGACGACCTTCAAAGCGCCAGGCTTTCGTAATGCGGCACGAAGTTTCGCAGCGTTTGTCATAACGGGCCCCACATGATGCGAAAGTGCACAGCCTATTGTCAACGGAAAGTTTGGAGTATCACCCATCCGCCGTCAGAAGACTGTCGCGGAAGTACCATCCGCAAGTTTTTCAGGAAGCGACAGGCTTTCAAAAAATATGATGCCGCGAGCAGGGCCGGCCTCGAACCGCAACGTCACTTCTGTATGAAAGCCATGCCAGGCATAGACTTTCACTGGGCCGACAGCGATTTGTCCGGGTGTTCGATCGAGCGGACCGTACTTCGACTGAAGATAGTTCAGGATTCTCTCATGGGTTTCTTTGCCGCTGTAGCGGACCGTCACTCGGCCAAACTTCTTCTCAAACGTCGTGAAACGTACCGAATCGACCTGGGTCGTGCCTAGCAAAGGCGGTCGTCTATTCCATTCATAAATCTGTAAGCGGCCCGAATCTTCAATTTTCGCGAAGCGTTCCCCTTCAGACAACATGGTCCCCCAGGGAATGTCTTCGAATCCGTTCGAATCGTTCACGATGGGAACGCCAAATGCGGACGGTGATGAATTGAAGAGGCACAGTATGACGATCGCCGCTCGCGTGATCCGCTTAGAGAGAAACGCCTTCATCGAACTACTCTGCGGAATCGGTAATGTCGTCGTTGAACCGTGGTGCGAGCGTGCGACTATCGATGAAAATGTAGCCACGCTCTGTACCTGCCTGATAGGTCAGATTGATTTCGGTGTCGGTCCCGCGCCAGTTGTATTGTTGGGTGAGTCCTCGCGCCATTTGTCCGGGAACGCGCTCCAGCCGACCGAAGCGGTTTTCCAAGAAGTCCAGCACCTGCCGATGGACGTGGTCTCCTTGATACCGAATCATGACACGCGCAAATTGATCATTCAGAGACACATACAGGATGCTGGTCATCTCGGTTCCCGCGAATGACGACGGTTCGGTCTTGTGGAGATATTCGATGATATGCGGGCCTGCCCGCATCGTTTCCAGGTCCTGCCGCGAAGACAAGGAGGTTCCCCAAGGAATATCGTGAAACCCCTTCGGGTCATTTGTCATGGGAGCAGCCCCTGCTGAGCCGGCACTGATCACGATCGCGATCATCAGGACCACCAGCCAAGTATGGGATGCTGGGTGGGTGGGATCTTTCATCTCTGCCGGCGCCTGGGACCACAGCCGTAGTGCCCTAACGCTAACATGAGAGACAAGTCAACTCAACCGCGAATCTTTCTTGAGAACCCTGCAAGGCGTATCTTATAATGCGCCGGCTTTCGGCGGGCTGGTAGCACTATTGCAAGGGGATACTCTCAGTGATTGAAAGCGATGTGTTTGTACAAGCGATGCAGGACATGGGAGTGGATTTTTTCACGGGGGTACCGGATTCGATCCTGGGCGGGATCATTGCGGAACTCATGAACCGTCGGCTCTATACCCCCGCGGTTCGGGAGGATGAAGCGGTCGGTATGGCGGCGGGAGCCTATATGGCGGGGAAAACTCCCGCCGTGTTAATGCAGAATTCAGGCCTGGGCACCTCTCTCAACACGCTCATTTCGCTGAACATGATCTATCAACAGCCCTGTATTCTGATTGTTTCATGGCGGGGCCAAGGGGGGAAGGATGCTCCTGAACATCTGGTGATGGGAGAAGTTATGCCGCAATTGCTCGATACAGTGAAGATCCCGCACCGGACTTTGACTGAAAAAACAGCGATGGAAGATTTCAGGTGGGTCACTGAGACATTCATGAAGCAGCGGATTCCTGTCGCGTTGTTCATTACCAAGGGCGTGGTC
>JBKKBQ010000291.1:0-8090 GCA_046714015.1 Nitrospira sp. | reverse complement strand
CCATTATGACGTTCTAATTAACTTCTGACGATCCTTCCGATGGTTGTGGTTCACCACGAATTAAAGATTGAACGTACAGCGGACAACTCTGTTTGATTCATGCCTGTCACACTGATGCATGGGAGGGTGAATGTATGAGTGATTCAACGAAATGGATGAGGCCGGGAATCTGGGGGGTAGCAGCCAGCCTGATTTTGGCTGGGGCGCTGCCGGCGAGTGCGCTGATGTCTCACGATGGACATGTCGCCCAAGATGCGACGCAGGATCTTGCAAAGCCGGTCAGCGCGAAAGCGGGTCCGGTGCTGATGGATAAAATGTCGAAAGCCGTTGAGCAAATCGAACGGCAGGTGCAGACGAAAGGCCCCTTCCAAGGGGCCGGTTCGCACGCGATGCAGCAGGGCGTCCTCCTCGTCGCCGATGACATGGATAAGGTGAAGGTGTTGCAAGGGAACCGCTGCCCGGCGCATGCACCAGTCCGTACCTACGACGTGACCGCGATGAACATCGAGATTACCGTCAATCGGTTCGGGGACTTCTATCCGGGCTTCATGTACGCCTTGACTGAGAATGTCGCGGGAGTGCGTGAAGAAGAAACAAAGAATAGGGCGGCGCGTGAGAGCGAGGATCAGACCTTCGCAGACGGAGCCGTTTCAAACGGTCTTCAGGGCGATTTGATTCAGCCGTTGGTCATCCGGGCCAATCAGGGCGACTGCCTGCGGATCACGCTGCGCAATCAGATCGAGGGCGAACCCACGAACATGATCATCAATGGGTCGCAGATGTTGGTGGCCAGCACCGGCAAACCGGCGACGGGCAACAACCCTGACGCCTTGGTGGCAGCCGGGAAAACCGGCGAGTTTGAATGGTATATCCCACCTGATACGCAAGAAGGTGGACATGCCTTTCATAGCCATGCCTCGCGCGATCAATACTCGTTGGGTTTACTGGGCTCACTCGTGGTCGAGCCGCGCGGATCTCGGTATCTCAGCCCCTTTACCGGCGAGGACATGAAGAGCGGCTGGGAAGCGATGATTGATATGGAGAAAGGGTCGGATTTCCGCGAATTCGTGATCTTCTATCACGAGGCCGGCGACGAGACGTTCCGACTCTTGAACCGCAAGGGCGACATGTTGCCCCAGCGCGATGCCCATACGGATACCTATCGCCCCGCAGCCCGGTTGTTGAACTATCGGAGCGAGCCACATGGCACGCGGTTGGAAATGCAAGAGCATTTGGTCGGCTTTGCCGATGAGTCGCAGGGCTATGGGTCTTATACGTTCGGGGACCCGGCTACCACGATTCCACGGTCCTATCTAGGCGACCCGGCAAAGTTTCGGATGGTCGGAGGATCAGAAATCGTCCATTCTCATCATCTGCACGGTGGGTCAATCCGCTGGGCGAGACAGCCTGGTACCAGCAAGCTGGATCCAACCCTATCCAAAAACGGCCCGGTTAAGTTCCCCCCGATCAGCGACACCTCTGATCGTTTGGATGTGCAGTCAATCGGTCCCTCGGAGATTTTCGATGAAGTGATCGAAGGCGGATCCGGTGGGTTGCAAGCGTTGGCCGGGGAGTTCGTCTTTCACTGCCATATTCCGCAACACTACGTGACGGGCATGTGGGGATTCTGGCGCGTGTACAATACGTTGCAGCAACCGGGGTTCCAAACGGATGTTATGAAGCCGCTGGTGGAGTTGCCGGATCGGAAGGGCAAGATTAAAGCTGCTGTCAGTTCCGATAAACTGGTCGGCACGACGGTCGATTGGTACGGCGGCAAGAAGTGGGAAATCACGAAGGACAAGACCGATTGGAAAGCCAATCCTGTGAAGGTCTCCATCAAGGATTGGGTGGAATACATGTTGCCGCCTCAAGGTCTTCCCGGTAAAACGGAAGATCAAGTCAAGCAGGCCAAGGCGCATGATGCGACGGTAATCAACTGGAAGTGGGAAGGAGCGTTGGCCCTCAATGAGCCGGAAACCCCGCATAAATGGGCGGACTACGTGTCTCCGACACCACTGAAGCGGCCCCCGGTCACGTTTGATCCGCAAACGGGTAAGTTGGCGTTCCCATGGCTCCGTCCGCATCTGGGGAAGCGGCCGCCCTTTGCGCCCAATCATGGCGGCGCACCGTGGTTGGAGCCGTTCCATGTCCGTGAAGACGGCACGAAAAGCACAGAACCAGCCAGGCCGGGTGAACAAGGCCCCTGGAGCCTTTGCCCGGAAAGCTCTCCGCGGAAGTTCTATACCACGCACTCGATTATTTTGCCGATTACTCTCAAACCGGCCACGCCTAAATCACCGGCAATCGTCGATCCGATCGGCATGATTTATGTGTTGCATGAGGAGGAAGCGGACGTCCGGAAAGATCCCAAGAAGCAGGTTCCGCTGGTGATCCGTGGAAATGTCTACGATTGCGTGGACGTCATCTTCAAGAATGAAATCCCAGACGATGCGCGGACTGGTTGGGCCAACAAGATCAACCTGCACCCGCACTTTTTCCAGTTCGATACGAGTGCTTCCGATGGTCCAACGATCGGATTCTCGTACGACATGTCGTTGCGGGCGTTCACCATGCTGAAAGATCCGCAACCGGAGAAGGGCATGCCGCTCCCGGGCAACACGGTGTTGACGGCAGATACCAAGGCCGGTGCGCGGAGCATCACCCTAGCGGATACCTCCAAGTTCCACGTGAACACGGAACTCGGGGTCGGAATGGATGATCCGAAGTTCTTCGAGGTGGCACGGATCAAGGCCATCAACGGTAAGACCATCACCTTTGATGCGCCGTTGAAGTACGGCCATAAAAAGAATGATATCGCCAGCGTGGAATTCATCCGGGAGCGCTGGTATGTGGACGCGGACATAGGCACCGTGTATTGGCATGATCACGTGTTCGGCACGGATACGTGGGGCCATGGCCTCTTCTCGGCCTTCATCACCGAGCCACCACGGTCGACCTATCATGATCCGGTCACGGGTAAAGAAATCAGGAGCGGCCCCATCGCCGACATCCATACCTTGGAGCCGGTCTCGGCCCATATTCGCGGCAGTTTCAGAGAAGTCATGATGCACATCATGGACAGTAATGCCAGATCGGCGGAGCTGATCACGACGGACAATCCGCAGGCGAAAATGAATGCGGTGACGGTGGATGGGCCACCCTCGCATCAATTCCCTGAGCGGATCAACAAATCGGCGATGTGGTTTCTGAACGGTGGAGAAGCGACGACGGGCAGCGGCTACAGCATGCGTGTCGAGCCGTTGAGTGTGCGTCTCGCGAACGATCCAGACCCGTCGAAACTGTTCGTCTCCGGCATTCACGGTGACCCCGGCACGCCGTTGTTACGTGCCTATCTTGGTGATCCGATTCTGGTTCGAGCGCTGGTCGGGTCAGCCAATGAAGTGCATACCTGGCACGTGACCGGCCACTGGTTCCCGATGGAACGGTACGGGAAGGATGCCATGCCGAGAAGCACGATCCATTTGGCGATCGGCGAGCGGTACGATCCGGCTATTCCAGCCGCTGGAGGACCCCAAAAGCAAGCGGGCGATTACCTCTATTACAGTGGTCGCGCGTCACACTTTGCGGAAGGTAGCTGGGGATTGTTCCGCGTGTTCGATGAATTGCAGGGCGATCTGAAGCCATTGCCGAGCCGAGAGCAGATCCAAAAATCCGCTCCGTCGGTCTGTCCGGCTGAGGCGCCGGTGAAAACTTTCAACGTGTCGGCGATCGATCAACAGATCCGGTACCATGAAGGAGCGCCGGGTGTCATGGAAGTCGATCTCGAGCGCAAGATGGTCTTCGGCAATGAGCAGGGCAAGATGTATGTCCTCGACGGTGATCGTGGAAGGGTCAAGGCCGGAGAATTGAAGCCGAGCCCGCTGACTTTGCACGTCAACGTCGGTGATTGCGTGAAAATCAATCTGAAAAACGAGATGGCGAAAGAGCGAGCCGGGTTCCACGTCGACATGATGGCGTTCAACCCGAAGGACTCGTTCGGTGCCAATGTCGGCAACAATCCCGGCGATCAAACCGTTGGTCCCGGCGAGAGCAAGACTTATACGTACTATGCTCATCCCGAATACGGCGAACTCGCCGCTCTCATTCAAGATTGGGGGAACGTCGTGGAAAACCCACGGAACGGCCTCTTTGGTTCGATCATCGTCGGTCCGAAAGGATCGCGGTATCGTGACCCGATCACGGGTGACGATATTACGATGAAGAGCAGCTGGCGCGCCGATGTCCTCGTGGACCGGACGATTCCGGGCAACGACAACCGGAAGAACTATCGTGACTTCTCGTTGATGTTCCAGGACGAGGACAATATCGTGGGCGTCAGTTTCATGCCCTACATCCAACAAGTGGCCGGCATTACGGCGGTCAACTATCGCTCGGAGCCGACGGCCTGGAGGATTGAAAAGGGCTGTGAAATTCCCGAGATTTTCAGCTGCGTGAAAGCCGGTGATACGCCTTCGACACCGTTGCTGCAGGCGCATGTTGGAGATCCGGTGGCCATTCACGTCCTGGGCGCCTTCAGCGAACAGGTTCAGTTGTTTACGGTCGATGGTCACGAATGGCCGCACGAGCCGTACATGCAAGGTGCCGATCAAGTCAGCACCATGGAGTTCGGCGGCTCCGAGGTCATCAACGCGCACCTCACGGGAGGAGCCGGCGGTCCGAACAAGATCGCGGGCGACTATCTGTGGAAGAATCAGCGGCCGGCCTTTGCCAACGCCGGGCAGTGGGGCCTGTTCAAGGTCCTCCCGGTTGATGATCAACGGATCAAGCCGTTGATGCCGCAAGTTCCTCCGACAAGGACTGCGGAGGAGCCGTCTGGTAAGGCAAAAGCCTCAGCGACTTCGCTGAAGGGCAAGAAGTAACTATCGGCGGCGTATCCACTCCGGTGGATACGCCGCCATCCTGCCGCATCAACCTGATTTCACACGACTGGGGAGCCATCGCTCCCCAGAGTTGTTTTGACAGGAGACTGTACGTTCCTGCTCGTGTGCGTGGCCCCTTCCGGATGCAAGTCTGGCATCGACTCTCCAAGAGCGGGAGATGACGGTCGTGGATGAGGGAAGTACCTCGATGAAGTGTACGTTCAAGGCCAAATAGCTATGCGTCTACAGAAGCATCTGCTCGGTCTGGCGATTATTGCGCTCGTGGGTGAGAGTGTCGCCACGTCGACATTCGGTGAAAATCCGTCGCTGCCGGCGGTGAGCCGTGTCGAGGTGGTGCTCGCCAATCAGTATCGAACTCGCGAAGCCGAACTCAAAAAGGAGTTTGCGCAAGCTGGGCTAGTCAACGCGCATTTTCAGTTCGCTCGGATGGGCCAACCGCCGCAAAATATCGGATTGGGGCGAGACGTACCGGCCGATAAAGCGCGAGAGGCGATCCGACTGGCGCTCAAGTACAACCTGGGCGTTGGTATTTTATTACCCGAGCGATTATTTCCGCCCAGGTTTATCACGATTGCATCCTCGAACTATGACGACACCGTCGAGTATCCCATCCATCAAGAAACTCTGGCAAAACTACAAGACCCTGAGCTAGGCACAGAGGCGTTTCACCGGCTTTATCGTGACCTCACATCGGCTGTCATCGACCCAAAAGGACGGTATTGATGGAGGGAATAGTGACAAGGTCACGATGCAGCACTCGCCTGACGTTGCTGCTCTCGCAATGCATCATTCCCATCATGGTTTCGATTACAGCGGTCCCGATGGCACTGGCAGGTCAGGTGGATCAACTACTTCAGGAACAGAGAGACGGCTTGTTACGAAACGCTGAGGATATGGTGGCCCATGGAGGGATGGGCGACGCCAAGGCGATCATTCACCATTGTGCAGAGGCAGCGCGGCATGCCGAATTGCTCATTAAACAGGTGTCCTCGTCGCATCCAGGCCGAGAAGAAGGTGTCGCCTCTCTCAATGATGTCATCCGCCACTGTAAGCGGGTCGCTGAAATCGGGATCCATGCTGACCCCGGGGTGCTCCTCAACCCTGCCATCAAAGCTCGCACCGCCGCACGCGCATCGGTGAAAGCGCTCGGCCTGGCTAAATAACAGTGCGTCTCGTCCCCACGAGGGAGAGGCGAGAAGCGCGACACCGACGAATAGACCTACGCTACTGCGTCGCGCAGCGGCGCAGGCGATCCATGATCGCGACCCCCAGCCCGTCTTCCTTACAAGGCTCCGCATAGATCCGATCCAGACCAAGGGAGTCCAGCCTCCGCAGCGCTGCAAATAGACGGTGTGCGGCTTCCATCAAATCGCCGGTAGAAGAAAGAACTTCAACCGCGGCAAAGCGATCGTCCGTCTCTCTCGCTTGCGAGAAAATCAGCAAGCCTGCGCGCTGGTCATTTTTCAAGAGAGGCCTTGTTCCGGCTGAGGTTAAGATCGTCAGTTGCGTCTGCGTTGCGTAGTGACGTGACAATTGACCGGGTGCGATTGGCTGTTGATGCTCGGACGATGGCCGATGAATAGAGCCGATGACGGCACTGAGTTGTTCGATGGTGATGCTGCCTGGGCGTAGCAATTCTGGCTGTGGTCCCGCCAGTGACACAATCGTCGATTCAACCCCAACCTGGCATGGTCCGCCGTCGAGTATGAGGTCCACGTTGCTCCCGAGCCCATCAGCAACGTGTTGAGCGGTCGTTGGACTGACATAGCCGAATGGATTGGCACTGGGGGCAGCGATCGGGGTACCGGCCTCCCGAATAAGAGCCTGTGCCACAGGATGGTTCGGCATTCTCACCGCGACCGTCGAGAGCCCGGCTGTGACAAGGTCTGGGATTGCTGGGTGTTTCGGCAAGACCAGAGTCAAGGGACCTGGCCAGAAGGAGTCGATGAGCCGCTGACCAAGAGCAGGCAGGGCTCCAATTACAGTATTCAATTGCTTTACATCAGCGATGTGGACGATGAGTGGATCGAACTGAGGCCGGTGCTTGGCTTCAAAAACCTTCGCTGCTGCGTCAGCATTCATCGCATCGCAGCCGAGTCCATAGACCGTTTCCGTTGGAAAGGAGACGAGTCCACCTGTCTGAATGATTCTGCCTGCTCGTCGGATGGACTCCGTATCTGATGCGGAGAGGATAGTACCTTTCACATGGTTGGTCTCTTCACCCATAGGACTGCACGGACGGGCGCTTGATCGTCTATTCCTTCACGGTCATCGTGATCCTGACCGGGTCGAGTGGGTTGTCTCGCTCGTCGCGAGGGACGCCGACAATCTTGTCGACGACTTCGATCCCACGAAATATTTCTCCAAACACGGTGTAGCGTCGATCCAAGCCGCTGTTGTCCCCTACGCAGATAAAAAACTGTGAGCCGTTGTCGTTGAAGTCGCGCGTGCTGTTGCTCTCACGGGGCATTTTCGCCATGGAGACTGCGCCGCGTTTGTGCGGATAGTCGTTCGGTTCAGGGGAAAGAAAGTATCCTGGTCCGCCCGCGCCGTGGATGGTGCGATCGGGAGTTTTACTCAAGGGATCGCCGCCCTGAATGATGAACCCCGGGACCACACGATGGAATGTGGTGCCGTCATAGAACCCCATCTTAACGAGATTGATGAGGTTCTCCACATGGCGTGGCGCGGCGTCTGCGTAGCAACGAATCGTGATCTCGCCGAATCTCGTGACGATCGTGACGCGGGGATCTTTCTTTCGAAACTCAAGTGCCATCGTCATGACTGTAGCAAGGCGGTCTCCCTCGTGACAAGAACCACCCACAGCGCACAGTCTTGAGTGCTGGGGTCCTGAGATGAAAGACTCAGCACTCAGCACTATCTTTGGCGAGTCCATCTCCAGGCCTGATGCGCAACCTCATGATTCCACCGATCAGGGCAATGAAGGCTGCGAGGCCGAGAGAGGCGCCCCAACCCCACTGTTGGGCGAGCCATGGCGTGAGCGTCGGTGAAATGGCCCCGCCGAGATTGGCGCCCATATTCATGAGACCTGAAAGGCTGCCGGCATGGGTCGGTGACAGATCGCTTGTCGAGGACCAATAGGCCCCGATCGTGAAATACAGCCATCCGGCACCCAGTGACAGGCTGGCCAGGGCGAGGTAGGGGGATTCCGCGGCCGCCCCCAGTGCG
>JBKKBQ010000290.1:0-3393 GCA_046714015.1 Nitrospira sp. | reverse complement strand
CATCGACTATGAGGATCGCCATAACTCTACTTAACGGTTAGGAACAGAGGAAACTGAAGCCACCATATGTATAGGATTCAGTATAGCAAACGACTCTGGAGACGATTATGACAGCTTGCTTTTGACCAGGTCGCTGACTTGCTTGCCGTCGATGGATTGTCCAGCGAGGCGGGCCATTACTGTCTTCATGACCGTCCCCATATCTTTGAGTGTGCGGGATCCTGTCTCGGCGACAGCCGAGGCCACAATGGCCTCAAGCTCTTGAGGGGAAAGCGATTTAGGGAGGTAGGACTCGATAATTTCAATTTCCTTCCGTTCTTTGTCAGCCAGTTCCGTCCGTTGAGCTTTTTCAAAGTGCTCGACGGATTCCCGGCGCTGTTTTACGAGGGTTGTCATCACGCGACTCATTTCAGCATCATCGAGGTCCCGCTTCAGCTCGACTTCTTTGTTCAGGACGGCGGCTTTGATCATGCGAATGACATCCATGCGAAGCTGATCGCGTGATTTCATCGCAAGCTTGAGGTCTTCGGTCAGGCGGTTGGACAGCGACATGGGAGGCCTCAGGGATTAAGGACTGTGCTGGGTGGGCAGCATACCCTCTTGATTTCAGTGAGTCAACGAGATGGTATTCAGTTGAAGGGGTGGTATGATGGGAATTCATTCGTATGACTATCATGACGAAGGGGAGGAGAGGTATGCAGGAGAAGACGACATGGCGGATGGAATGCAGGAATGGGTTGATCGTGGCTGGAATAGGGGTGTTGCTGCTGGTTATGGGAGGCTGCGCCGGCGAAGCGCCGAAGCCTGCGCCGACGATGACGCAGGATCAGGTTCGAAGCAATGCCGATAAAGCGTTCGACAAACTGAAGCAAGAGGAAAAGAATCGTGCTGTAGGCTCCGGAGTAGGTTCTTACTGATTCAGATTGACCGTCCGGCCTGAGAGTTGTCGTAAGGGTTTCAATAGCGGCAGTTCCCAGAACAAGCTGTGGTGGGCGCGCTGTTCCACTTGACGAGATTCGTGAAAGGTCCTGAGAAGTGTCGCTGAGACGATCAAGCGAAACAGACCGGAGAGAAAGAAGATAAACGGGAGATTGGAGACGGGCTCCAGAGTCACAGCCCCAGTCTGGAGCCTGCCCGGTATCCTGTCGATCAATAGGCTTCCGACCACGGTGCCTATGGTCCACCCAATGGCGTTCACGATGCTCGAAACGGCGACGGCCTTCCCACGATCTGTTGGCTGTACTGCGTCAAAGACGTAGTTGTTCAGCCCAAGTCCAAGTCCCGCCCAGACCACGCCTCCGAAAAAATTCACGGTGACAAGAAACGGCCACGCTGTTCCGAAACAGATACAACATCGGCAGGAATGCGACGAACAGTCCGGTGAAAGAGAGCAACGCCTTGTTCCCAAAACGATCGCCGAACTGTCCCCAGGCCGGCAAGGTCAGAAACTGGCCGATGATGCCGGCGGCCAGCCAGGTTCCATATTGCCAATGGGCCAGATGCAGGTCCTGCAGCAAATAAATGACGAAGAAGGGACCGGCAACCAGTACGGCAGCATGCATGAGTCCAGAAAACAACAGGAAGTGCCGGAAGTTATGAGACATGCCTGTTCGAAGAAAGACTAGAAAGCCCGTGGGATTGCGGCACGGCTCATGCGCTGGCAAGTCGCCTATTTTACATAGCAAGAAAGCCGATGCGCTACGGCAGAGGCCGGCTATGAGGAACATCGCGGCAAAGCCGATCCAAAGGAGTTGCTGCTGCTCGAAGAAGCTCAACAGTGCTCCCGCCAGGCAGAGCGCGAGGAAACTAGTCATTGCAATGGTCCGCGATCGTCTGGCGAAGTAGGTGCCCCGTTCGTTGGGCTCAAGCAAGTCAGTGATGAGACTCGTCCATGCAGGAGAGGTGAAATGAGTGAAGGTGAAATACAGGGCGACGGCTGCGATGAGAATCCACGGCCCTTGGTCAGGCCAGAGCAACGGCAGCGCAAGAATGGGGATCCAGGAAACTGATTGTCCGATAATGCCCCAAAACACTTGAGAGGCTGGGCTGCGGAACCAGTGGGAGACTTTGACGGAAACCAACTGAGCCCATGTGCCCAAGAGTTGGGGGATGGTCGAGAGGATGCTCAGCTGGAACGGTGTCGCGTGGAGCAGGAGGGCAAAGGCCGAGAGATACTGCTCTCCTCCCCCTTGGGCGATGGCCTGAAAGAGTCCATCTCGAATACCGAAGCGCCGACCGGATTCGTGTGGACTTGTGGAGGTGGGCTGGACCTTACGCGTGTCCGCTGTCGGGTGTGCTGATGCGTGTAGAACGGTCATATTCGAGAGCCAGGAGCACTCTATCATAGAATAGCCGTGGCTCAAGGATTCATCGGATGATGGCGGGTAATCATTGACCCTCTATGATGCGTCTCAGTACGATGAATTCTATGGCTCACGATGCTCCGGTAACGAGATTGTCAAAGGGTTGGTTTGCCGCCAGCGTGGTTTGCGTCGTCCTTTTCCATGAGCAGGTAGGGACGGCCAGGGACCTCCTGCCTCCTCAAGAGCAGGAGTCCACGGAGATTGGATCTATCCAAAGCCCGTCCTTCGACTATCAGGAGAAAGGCGTTCCGCAGTCGCTTTTTACCTGGATCAAAATGGCTAAAGGGTTTGAAGTGGAATGGGATACGTTTGGACGTAAAGGGTGGTATACCCAAGATCCACGGCTGAAACCGATCGAGCCAGGTTCGAAATTCACGCCGGAGATTCCGGCAATCTATATCATTTTTGAGGTGGCCCCCTTGGAAGATCCCGCCCAGTTCGCCGTGCAATGGTATCTGGAACAGCCGAACGGCCGGCTGAATGAGAACCCGTTGGGGAAGGACGTACTCCAGGTGCCGGGCCATGAACGATATGGGTATCTTGAGTTGAAACGGTCAGGCGAAAGATGGGCGGTGGGCAATTATCTGGCGAAGATTTATATTACGCCATTGGGGCAGCAGCCGTTTCATGCGGTGAATCAGGTCGGCACGATGCGCTTTTCCGTCGCCGATGGTGCACGCCCCCGGTCACCGGAGCAGAAATCGGTCAAGTAAGCCCAGAAAGAAAAGGTGTCCATGGGAGAGCTTGTCAGGATCACGGACCCGGAAAAGTTGACGTTACTCTATGAACGATTTCGGGACGTGTGTTTGGTCGAAAAAGAAGTCTGGAAGGAAATCTTTATGCCGCGTGATCTATCGCAGGGGCCGGTTCGGACGAATATTCAAGACCGGTATGAGGTTGAGATCGACGATCCGGAGGTTGAAGCTGCTCTTGATGCAAACATTGCTCTCGGAGCGGGCCCCCAAATGGCGGGCGGCCAGGGAAAAAACCACCCCAAAAGAATAAAAAGGAAAAACCAAATGCGAAAATT
>JBKKBQ010000289.1:0-5836 GCA_046714015.1 Nitrospira sp. | reverse complement strand
ACCGTATCCCCTTTTCGGATTCTGCTTTTTCGGAGTGCTTCCACCATGCCCCTCGTTCGTTCTGCCCTACAACACTTCAGGTGCTAAAGAAATGATCTTCATGAATTTTTTCCAGCGGAGTTCGCGGGCAACCGGACCGAAGATACGCGTGCCGATCGGCTCCCCATCTTTATTGATCAACACGCACGCGTTGCGATCGAATTTAATATAGGACCAATCTTCCCGACGAACCTCCTTCGTCGTTCGGACGATGACGGCCCGACTCACATCGCCCTTCTTCACACTGGCCTGCGGGATCGCCTCTTTGACGGCGACCACCACGATATCGCCCAGTGACGCATAGCGCCGCCTTGTTCCCCCGAACACATGAAAACACATGGCCTGTTTCGCCCCTGAATTGTCGGCCACATCCATGTATGTATAGTTCTGAATCATCGCTATATTCCTACACGCAGCAACAAACGGAGGACCATAAGAAATACCGCTTCCTACTTTTCGGGTTGGCCTTTTTCCATGACTTGAACAACGCGCCAGTTCTTTTCTTTACTCAGAGGCCTGGTCTGCACGAGCTTGACCCGGTCTCCCACTTTACACAGGCCGCCTTCATCGTGGGCTTTCAGCCTTGTCACCCGCCTGAGCACCTTTTTATAAACCGGATGAATAACCGATCGCGAAACCACGACGACGACCGTCTTTTGCATCTTGTTACTGACGACGTCGCCATACCAATGACGGCGCTTTACCACCTCAGCCATAGTGTCCTTTACCTTTTAGATCCCTCTCGGGCCTTCACTTGCTGGAGAACAGTTTTCACCCGAGCAATATCCCGCTTGGTTTTCCGGATTTGCATGGGATTCTCAAGACGCCCGGAGCCGAACTGAAAGCGCAGATTGAACAGCTCTTGCACCAGCTGTTTTTCTTTGTCTATAAGTTCACTTGCTCCCAGCTGCTGGAGCTCTTTTACGTCCAACGCCATACCCCCTGCTCCTCTTCAGATCCTCAAAACTTACCCAAACTCGCCGCGAACGACCAACTTCGTGGCAACAGGTAACTTGTGCGAAGCAAGACGAAACGCCTCACGAGCGATTTCGGGAGTGACTCCGTCCATCTCATACAGAATCCTGCCGGGCTTCACGACAGCAACCCAGTATTCAGGATTGCCCTTTCCTTTACCCATTCGAGTTTCCGCCGGCTTTTTGGTGATCGGCTTATCAGGGAAAATGCGTGTCCACACTTGCCCGCCACGCTTCACGTACCGAGTAATCGCGATACGTGCAGCCTCGATTTGGCGACTGGTCACCCATCCAGGCTCCAATGCCTTCAGGCCAAACTCTCCCAGGGTAATCTGTCCCCCGCGATAGGCCTTGCCCCTCATCCGGCCTTTCTGCATTTTTCTGAATTTGACTTTCTTAGGCGCTAACACAGCTTGATCTCCTCACCCAAACCGTCGATCTAAAGATGATTCGACCTTGAGGGGCTGAACAGGAAGAAGCTCTCCCTTGTAGATCCAGGTCTTCACCCCGATCTGCCCCATTGTCGTATGCGCTTCGGCGAATCCATAATCTATTTCGGCACGGAGCGTATGCAGGGGCAC
Source organism: Nitrospira sp. (assembly GCA_046714015.1). Taxonomy (GTDB): domain Bacteria; phylum Nitrospirota; class Nitrospiria; order Nitrospirales; family Nitrospiraceae; genus Nitrospira_D. The sequence continues at coordinate 4,242 of JBKKBQ010000289.1, read as the reverse complement.
ACGCCCTTCTCGATACCACTCCGTCCTGGCGATTTCAGCGCCACCTAGACGACCAGCCACCATGATCTTGATACCCTGAGCACCAAGCCTCAGTGCGGACTGAACACTGCGCTTCATGGCTCTCCGGAAAGCAACGCGCTTCTCAAGCTGAGTGGCGACGTTTTCACTAACGAGCTGAGCGTCAAGCTCCGGCTTTTTGATTTCCTTGACCGTGATATAGACCTGTCCCCCATACTGCTTTTCCAGGTCGGCTTTCAACTTGTCGACTTCCGCCCCCTTGCGCCCGATGATAATACCGGGGCGAGCCGTATGAATGATCACCCTGGTTTGATCACCGGAACGTTCAATTTCGACTTTCGATACACCGGCATGATACAGCCGAGCCTTGACCATTTTTCTAATCTTGATGTCCTGATGGAGCAGCTTGGCGTAATCTTTTCCGGCATACCAACGAGAACTCCAGGTATAGTTGTAGCCAAGTCGATAGCCGATTGGATGTGTTTTTTGACCCATGCCTTGTATGCCTCAATAGAGAGAAATGAGTTATTTCCTCTTGCCCTGAGTTTCCGGTGCCGTCACGACGACCGTAATGTGACTCGTGCGCTTTTGAATTGCATTGGCCCGTCCCATCGACCTGGCACGCACACGCTTGTACGTCGGACCGCAATCAACGAAGGCCTTGGAGATGACCATCGATTCACTATCGCCCATCTCCTTCAGCTCGGCATTGGCCACAGCGGAACGAACGATTTTTTCGACCACCCGCGCAGCATGCCGAGGGGTATGCTTCAGGATGGCCAGCGCCATCGGCACTTGCCTCCCGCGAATCATATCGATCACCGGCCTGGCCTTCCGAGGTGCAACACGAATAAACCTTAGAACCGCATGTGCTTCAGTCATCGTCAAACCCTGTTACCGATCAGCTCTCCGCCATCAATGAACCACGCGATGCGCCGGACATCGGCGACGAGCCAACCTATTGATCTTTGTTTACTTTAGAGCGACAGCTTTTTCAGTCTTGGCCTGGCCATGTCCCTTGAAAAACCGAGTCGGCGCGAACTCGCCGAGTTTATGACCCACCATGTTCTCGGTCACGAACACAGGAATGAACTTTTTACCGTTATGCACGGCGAACGTATGACCGATCATGTCGGGAACGACCGTTGACCGCCGCGACCACGTCTTGATCAACTTGCGGTCCTTTGTCTCATTCATCTGCTCGACTTTTTTGAGAAGATGACCGTCGACAAACGCCCCTTTGCTTACCGATCTAGGCATTGCGAACTCCTGACTTACGACGAGCGATGATGAACTTGTCTGTTTTCTTGTTCTGTCTGGTCTTATAGCCCTTGGTCGGAAGCCCCCATGGCGATACTGGGTGTGGGTTACCTTGCCCAGACTTTCCTTCGCCACCGCCGTGAGGATGGTCGACAGGGTTCATCACGACCCCTCGCACATGCGGTCGCTTTCCTTTCCAACGACTCCGCCCGGCTTTCCCTACGCTGACGTTCTCATGATCGACGTTCCCGACTTGCCCGACGGTCGCCATACAAGTTCCTAAGATTCTACGCATTTCGCCGGACTTCAGGCGCACCTGCACATAATTGCCATCCCGCCCCATGACCTGCGCGAACCCGCCGGCGCTTCGAATCAACTGACCACCCTTTCCGGCCTTCAATTCAAGATTATGGATGGTCGTACCGAGCGGCATATTGACCAACGGCAGTGCATTCCCCGGTCGGATCTCCGCTTGTGGACCGGATTGCACTTCGTCATTCACGCTCAGGCCGACAGGAGCCAAAATGTACCGCTTCTCCCCGTCCCGATACTTCAAGAGAGCGATTCGTGCGGATCGATTCGGATCATACTCGATCGCTTCAACCCGCGCTGAAACCCCGACTTTATCACGCAAGAAATCAATCGTGCGATAGAGCCGCTTGTGCCCTCCGCCACGAAACCGGACGGTCATCCGACCATCGTTGTTTCGCCCTCCACTCCGAAGGTGAAAAGCGGTCAACGATTTCTCCGGCTTCTTGTTGGTTAACTCCTCAGTCAACACGGACGTCATGCCCCGGCGACCCGGAGAGGTTGGACGATATGATTTCAGCCCCATGATAATGCCCCCACCTTACCGAACTTCACGAACGACCAGACTATTCGATCCCACTAGGCGCTTTCGTACATCTCCAACTTCTCCCCTTCCTTAAGGGTCACCAGTGCCTTCTTCCAATCTGCGCGCCTACCCGAGAACCGACCGAGTCGCTTGACTTTCCCACGGACATTCATGATGTTGATCTTGTCGACCTTGACCTTGAGCAACGCCTCGACGGCCAGCCTGATTTGAATACGATTCGCATCAGGATGTACCACGAAACCCACCGTATTGGTTTTTTCACGAAGTCCGGTAAGCTTCTCCGTCAATAACGGCCGAATCAAGACCCTGTGGCTCTCGACTTTCATGACCACACCTCGCTCACGGGACCAAGCTCTCGCTGGGCGATCATGATGACTTGAGCGCGAACAACATCGTACACGTTCAATTGATCAGCACTGAGCACTTTCACGGCAGATAAATTACCCGCAGCCTTCACGATTTCCGACTGTTCTTTTCCGACAATCACCAGCGCGTAATCACCCCCGGTGAATTGCTGTAACGCTTGCGCTAATAATTTCGTCCTAGGCTGCTGCAGGGAAAGATCGGACAAGACAAACAATTTGCTCTCCGCCACCTTAGCCGATAAGGCGCTCTGCAGCGCAATCCGATACTTTTTCTTCGGCATGGAATAGGCGTAGCTTCGAGGCTTCGGCCCAAAAACACTCCCACCATGGCGCCAGACGGGAGAGCGAAGAGACCCAGCCCTTGCACGACCCGTATGTTTTTGCTTCCATGGCTTCTTACCAGATCCGCTTACCTCACCGCGCCGTAGCGTAGAGGCCGTCCCCCTGCGCTCACAAGCGCGCTGCATGACGACTGCTTCATGAACTAATGCAGCGCGAGGCTCACAGGCGAATACTTGCGGAGATAAATCGACCGTCCCCACCTTCTTTTTCTGCAAATCAACCAAATCGATAGTAGGCATACTAACTCTTCTTTGACTTTCGCACGACAATGACACCATTCGCGGCCCCCGGAACGGCCCCGCGGACAAAGAGAAGATTTTCTCCGGATCGCGACTCAATGACTTTCAACCGCTGGACCGTGACCCGCTCCGATCCCATATGGCCAGGCAAGGTCTTGCCCTTCCACACGCGAGAAGGAAACGAACTCGCACCGATAGAACCGGGCGCCCGATGAAACATGGACCCATGCGACTCAGGACCACCCGCATAGTGATGTCGCTTGACGACACCTTGAAAGCCTTTCCCCTTCGATATGCCGATCACATCGACCCAGTCACCCTTCTTAAACATCTCGACCGTCACCACCTGTCCCACCGTCGCCTCTCCGTCTTTCTTAAATTCCAGCAACACACGACTCGGGGGCGCTTGATTTTTCTTCAGATGACCTAATTCCGGCTTCGACAGCTTGCGCTCCTTAACTTCACCGAACGACAGCTGAACTGCTTCGTACTGATCTTTCTCCTTGGTCCTGACCGCCACGACGCGGCACGGGCCCGCCTCGATCACGGTCACCGGCGTCAAGCGACTTCCATCGAACACTTGAGTCATTCCCAACTTTTTCCCAATTAGTCCGTTTGTCATATTCATCCAGTGCCGAGTACTGTGTCCTAAGTGCTGAGCTTCAGAACTCAGCACTTAGCACTCATAACTTAATTTCCACATCCACCCCCGCCGCCAGATTCAGCTTCATCAACGAATCCATGGTCTCAGGCGTGGGTTCCATAATGTCGAGCAATCGCTTGTGCGTGCGCACTTCAAACTGCTCGCGAGATTTCTTATCGGCGTGCGTCGACCGCTGCACGGTAATTTTCTCAATCCTGGTGGGAAGCGGAATTGGACCCACCACCCTGGCTCCGCTGCGCCGAACAGTCTCCACAATTTCCGAGACCGACTGATCCAGCACTCGGTAGTCAAAGCCCCTCAATCTGATTCTGATCCGCTGATCGACTTTCACTTCATTCACTCCTAAGCTGTCAAGGGACCAATGTCTCTCTTATGCCAGAATTTCCGTGACGACGCCCGAGCCGACCGTCTTGCCGCCCTCGCGCACGGCAAACCGCAACCCCTGATCCATCGCGATCGGACTGATCAACTCCGCCGTCACACTGACGTTGTCCCCCG
>JBKKBQ010000288.1:0-3942 GCA_046714015.1 Nitrospira sp. | reverse complement strand
TCCCAGACCGGTGGTTTTCTGTAATTAGGCGAAACAGCCATATAGCGGAAGGCCTCACCAGGAAAGGAGAATCGAATGCGTCAGCCGAGTATACAGAGATGGTGATACGTTAGCTACAGGTTAGGTGAATACAAAGATGCCAAAGAGCAGCCGATTCTCGTAACGGGGTAGGATTCGGTGGGCGGGAGGCTTGCGTTCAGATTGGTGTGCGAGCTCTACTTCTCGCCGCATTTCTTGAGTTTCGACTCTTGGCACTGCTCGGCCAGCTCCTGCGCCTTCGCTATTTGCTCCGGCGTCATGCGTGACGCCGTACGGTCTCGATCCTTCGTGATTTCATTCTTCGACCCGCCACTCGACGACGCGATCGCTACACTGTACCAGACATAGGCCAGAACCTGATCCGGTTGAACGCCCTGTCCTTTCGCATACATCTGCGCAAGTTCGTTTTGGGCCCCCGCATGGCCTTGGTTGGCCGCCATGCGATGCCATTTCAGCGCCGCCTGGTAATCCTGCACCACCCCCAGACCACTGGCGTACAACAGCCCTAGGTTATACTGAGCCCGTGCATCCCCTCGTTGTGCCAATGGGTAAAGAGTCCCGCCGCAAGTCTGTAGTCTCCACGCTGCAGTGCGTCGTATGGCTCCTCACCGGCCAGAGGTATGGCTCTCTTCGAATCACCACGCAACGATTCCGCTGACGCAGAGACGTTCGCACCGGTCAAGATCAACACACCGACGAGCACGACTAGCCTCATCCTGTACCTGCCTTTCAGTTCTGCCAACCGTTTGAGACCACTACGCCTTGGGTTCTGTTACAACACGACGGACTATTGTGCTTACACTTCCGCTCAGCCCCAGTAGCAAGATTGCACAGGAACCCATTGTTGTCGAGCGAGGCCAAGATGTCATCAAAATACTGTTTTCGGCGTTCACTCGGGGGTCGGGCTATGGGAGCTATCGCTGACGCGATGAAGAACTCGCAGTGCAAGCAAAGGCAGGGGTGGTGCCGAAGCCGGGATTTGAACCCGGACACCCGTGAGGGCGCTAGACCCTGAATCTAGTGCGTCTGCCAGTTCCGCCACTTCGGCAATGCTCGGTTGCTGAAAATGTCCTTCGGCGGCGTTCTCAGTCGCTCACTCCCCTCAACGTACGGACAAATAGTACGCCTCGGGGCCTGAGCTCATTACCGCCCTTGCCGGAAAACATTTTTGAGCAACCTCAAAGATTCCTCGGACCGCAAGGAACCGGATTATCCTGAATTCTCCTCATCCACGTCAAGCAAGTGTCGGCCCACCCGTTCACGGTGTGGCACGGATGACCGGCTGAGGCATGGCCCATTGCCCGACGGTAGCGATCTCACGCGGATCACCGCTGACGATAATCCGTTCACGTACGAGTCCGGCCGCAGCCAGGAGCGAAGGCGCGGCGATCCTCGGAGCTTCATCCACCATGAGGACATCGAAGCGCACCCGCCTGAACAAGGGGTCGCTCGCGACTCGCGTAGGTGTGGCGGCCACGACTCGCCGATTCTGAATGAAGGCCTGGCGGTTCGGATCTTCTTCAGCCGCCAGTAACTCACGGACTTTTTTGGTTCCGCCCAATTTCGTCATGTGCTCTTTGAGTGCCTCAAACTCGTCCCGGTTCCCCCTCGGAACGGTTGCCTCCGGCGCAAGCTGCTGAATGCGGCCTTTGGCGACATCGAGTTCTTTGTTCAGTTGGTCCATCTGACCTTGATACAGCGCGCAGTACTGTGTGAGGGATGCCGCATTCTTCCCGACGGCCTGCATCGTCAGACGTTGAAATAGGGGTAGGTTTTCGAATTCCTTGAGCGTCTTCTGGACATCGGCCATCCTCACTTGAAGATCTCGCAATTGTGTGACGAGGCGCCATTCCAATAGGCGGACTTCGTCGAGATCTTTCTGTTTCGCTTCTTTCTGAGACAAAAACGGTGCGAGCTCTCGGAAGCGGTCGTACTTATGTTTCAAGGAGGCCTTGTCGCCTTGTGACTTGGCATAGAATTGATGCATTTGCGCTTCGAACCCCAGTTCGTGAAGATCGACGGCGGCGGCGTGCGCGGCAATCGGCAGTTCGTACCGAGTGACCCACGTTTTGTGGTTCAGTCCGCCGGCCTTCATGGTTCGCCCCACCATCCCCACCATCTCATCGCACTCGTGGTGGTCTGGACTGATCAGGAGGATGCGTTTGTTGGCGCGAATGAGTTCCATCGTCAGAATCCCAAGCTTTTGACGACGGACGGACCGGTCATCCGACCACACGGTTGTGAACACGGATGAGACGGAGGGAACTGCCTCTGCCTCGACGTCCTGCATCTGCAACAGCGACGCCAACCGCTCGATTGGCCCAAGGTGATACAGATCTGGCTTCGCCAGTAGATCTTTCAGACGAGAGGCTGACGTGCCGACAAGGCCAGCCTGATCTGGAACAAGGGTCACAGAAGAGACTTCGCGTCCGAGGCCATCGATCAGTTGGACGGATATGCGGTTCCCGGTCTGCTGCAGGACAATGCCTTCCGTCGTGTCCGCCTCATCCGCAGGGACCACGGACACCGGAAGGTCGACGGACAGTTGGACGCCAGCAGGCACGATAAATTCGTACAGATGGAGCCCGCCGGTTGTGTGCACCAGGCGGCCTTGCGACGCCACCACAGGAGCATCATGCCCTGCTTCCGTCAGTCGAGCTCGCTCGGCTTCAAGCCGGATGATCCACCATTCGATGAGTTCTGTTGCCGTCATGAAGACTGATCCCACCGGAATTTCACGACAAAGGATGGCCATGATAAATGCCCGCTGCGATACCTGTCCACCACAGGGACCGAGAGGTTGCCCTTGTCTTCACGACCAGATCTTGTCTAAAATGAGCGGCTTCAGGCTGACTTTGGGAGGAAGCTGTGAAGGGCTTGAGATTTGAGCGGATCGCTGAAGGACGCCACTACAATGTGGTCTTCCACATCGGCAGTACCTATGTGCCGGTGAGCGACGACACGGTAGAAGAGCTCAAAGAACAAAGCCTGTTGCCGGCCGAACGCTTTCTCGATCTCATCATCGATCGTGTGGGCTATTCATCCTACCTGAAGGATCAGATCCGCAACGAACTGAAAGCCACAGGCGATCCAACGACGCAGATTACCGTGCTGCAGGGCGCGATTAGGGAACTGTAACGCCAGCTAAATTTCCGCTCGCTGTGTTCTTGGCCCCCCTCTAACTCAACGTACGAATTACCTTACCTCACAGTTTGTACGATCACCGCGAACTTCAAACTAGCACCCAGACTATGCCGCTGTTAACCGGCGGTCGATCTCAAGTACGGTGTGGTATAGGTTGGTCATGTTGTAATCTTCGCCAAGAAACTTGAACGTCTCTCCATCAAGAGCCCGGAGAAACGCCTTCTCTGGGAATCCCTTAGCGCCCGTCATAATGTTCATGTCAAAGAAAGCGTGACCATCGAATTCGCGCACCCACTCATCTAGACGATCGTCGAAATGCTCAAGGTGGTTTCGGAGCCTCGGAATGGCTTGAGGTCAATCCCGAAGAGATCAACATGGCCAGCGAGTATAGAGTGGCGATCCGGCTTGGACCTCGTGTCAAGAATTCGATCAATGTTGCTCGCTTGTACCAGAAAATGATGAAGATGGAAGAAAACATCTGTCACAGCGGAGACTCTCTCAGCTTCTTGGAACGCCTAGTAGCAACGACGGGCGAACTCGGCCTGTGTCTTGGCTTCCCGTATAACGATCTGCCACTTCTTCACGTGAACGACGCTCCTCATCCCTTCCACTACCTGCATTCTCCGCGATTCCTTCCTTTCGCCCCCTGAAAGACCCGCGGCCTCTTCGTTCAACAGCGCACGTTCTTTTTCTCTCTTCCAACTCTGTGGGACTAATCGAGTGGGGCCTGACTGCGCGCGTCGAGCGACCACCGGTTCA
>JBKKBQ010000287.1:0-4555 GCA_046714015.1 Nitrospira sp. | reverse complement strand
CTCTATTTGGCCGCGGCCGGAGTCGGCACCATCGGCCTCATCGACAGCGATGTGGTGGACCTGACCAATCTTCAACGCCAGATTCTTCATCATACTCCCGATGTAGGGCGGCCCAAGGTTCTTTCCGGCAAGGAAAAGATTCAGGCGTTGAACCCCGACGTTTCGGTTTCGATGTACGAGGAGCGGCTCACGGCCGGAAATGCACTCAAGATCTTGGCCGACTATGATGTCGTGATCGACGGAGTCGATAATTTCCCCGCCAAGTTTCTGATCAACGACGCCTGTTTCTTCGCCGGCAAGCCGCTGGTCCATGGCGGCATTCTGCGATTCGACGGACGTGTCACGACCATCATCCCGGGAAAATCGGCCTGCTATCGCTGTATATTCAAAGCTCCGCCTCCGCCCGGCTTAGTCGCCTCCTGCCAAGAAGCCGGAGTCATCGGCGTGCTGGCGGGCATTATCGGAACGATCCAGGCGACAGAAGCCTTGAAGCTTGTCCTCGGGATCGGACGGCCGCTGACAGACCGCCTGCTCGATTTCGACGCGCGCAAAACCCAATTTCGAGAAATCAAAGTCCGCCGCAACCCGAATTGTGCGCTCTGCGGTGAACATCCGACGATTACCGAGCTGTTCGACGATGGGGACCCTTATGCCGGATGCGCGGTTCGACCATAATAGGGTGTTGAAAACGCCCGCCAGCTTTGTGCTCGCATCGCTCAGGCCCTCAACGTACCCCAGAGGGTACGCCTCGGGTCCTCGCTCGCTGCGTCCGCCCTGGACGGACTTTTTGAACACCCTGATGACTCTATTCAGTTCTCTTCATATGAGTGAAATACCTCTGAAGTCTGTTAAGACTCAACAACACACTGTGGTGCGACGATGAGCAAAATGAAAGCGCTGGTGTGCCGCGAGTGCGGGAAGGAATATCCGACGAAGGCCATCCACGTCTGCGAAATGTGCTTTGGTCCTCTCGAGGTGAAGTACAACTACGACGAGATCAAGAAGACGATTTCTCGCAAGAAGATCGAGGACGGCCCGGACAGCATGTGGCGCTACCTCGACCTGCTGCCGGTCGAAGGAACGAACTTTGTGGGGCCACATGCCGGGTTCACCCCGCTCGTACGGGCGAAGAACCTTGGCGCGTATCTTGGGCTCGACGAGCTCTATATTAAAAACGACACTGTCAACCACCCGACTCTGTCGTTTAAAGATCGCGTCGTCGCCGTGGCCCTCACGCGCGCACGCGAGCTCGGGTTCGAAACGGTAGCCTGTGCCTCGACCGGCAACCTGGCGAACTCGGTGTCTGCCCATGCTGCCGCTGCCAACCTGCACTGCTACGTCTTCATCCCCGGCGACCTTGAAGCCGCGAAGGTACTCGGCAACCTGATTTATAAGCCGCAGGTGGTCGAAATAGAAGGCAACTATGACGATGTCAACCGGCTCTGCAGCGAGATCGCCGGTGAACATGGCTGGGCCTTCGTGAATATCAACATCCGTCCCTACTATGCCGAAGGCTCCAAGACCCTTGCCTTTGAGACCGTGGAACAACTGGGATGGAAAACACCGGATCAAGTCGTCATTCCCATGGCTTCAGGCTCCCTCTTGACCAAGATTTGGAAGGGCCTGCATGAGATGAAGGCCTTGGGCCTTATCGACAACGTTCGCACGAAGATCAACGGCGCCCAAGCGGAAGGCTGCTCACCGATCTCGACCGCATTCAAGGCAGGACGCGACTTCTTCAAACCGGTAAAACCACAGACGATCGCCAAGTCCCTTGCCATCGGCAACCCTGCCGATGGGTACTATGCGCTCAAGGCAACCGCCGAGAGTCATGGTGCTATGGATATGGTGACGGACGAAGAAGTGGTGGAAGGCATTCAGCTGCTCGCGCAAACCGAAGGCATCTTCGCGGAAACGGCCGGCGGCGTGACCATCGGGGTCCTGAAGAAGCTGGTCAAGCAAGGCATTATCAAGAAAAACGAAGTCACAGTAGCCTACATCACGGGCAACGGATTGAAGACGCAGGAAGCGGTCATCGACGCCGTCGGACGACCGACTCGCATTCAACCGAGCCTCGTGGCGTTTGAGAAAACCTTCAAGCTCGGCAAGAACGGTGGTGTTGACGCATGATTAAAGTCCGTATTCCAACTCCTCTGAGACCGTTGACGAAGAACCAGGGCGAGGTCGACGTGGCCGCCGGCTCCATCGCGGACATGGTCAACACCCTGGACGCATCCTACCCTGGCATCAAGGCGCGCCTCTGTGATGAGAGCGGCGAGCTGCGCCGGTTCGTCAACATCTACGTCAACGAAGAAGACATCCGCTTTCTCAAGGGCAAAGATACCGCATTGAAAACCGGCGACGAAGTCTCGATTGTGCCGGCCATCGCGGGAGGCTGACCATGGCACACCAATCACACTTGCGGTTTCACGTCCGGTTCCCGGAAGACAAAGTCAAGGAGCCGATCATTTACCAGATCGGCCGCGAGTACAACGTCGTCACCAATGTGCGCCGCGCCGACGTGCGCTAAACCACGGGCTGGGTCGATGTCGAACTGTCCGGCGAAACGGCTGAAATCGAGCGCGCGCTCGAAGGCCTGCGCAAGAAGGGTTGCGTCGTCGATCCGATTGAATTGAATGTGGTGGAATGAAGGAACAGCGCTCAGCAATCAGCTGTCAGCTCTCAGGTTCTGAGTTCAATCGGAAGCTGAAAGCCGATCGCTAAGAGCTGATAGCTCCAAGGAAAATGGACCTGACCGAATCAGAAATTCAACGTTATAGCCGGCACATCATCCTTCAGGATGTCGGCGGCAAGGGGCAACTCAAGCTTAAGCGGGCCAAGGTCCTCCTCATCGGCGCAGGCGGCCTCGGCTCGCCGGCCGGCCTCTATCTTGCCGCTGCCGGCATCGGCACTATCGGCCTGGTCGATGGCGATGTCGTTGACCTCTCAAATTTGCAGCGACAGATCATGCACTCGACTGCAACGCTCGGGCAGCCAAAGGTTGAGTCCGGTCGGAAAACCTTGTCGGCCATTAATCCTGAAATTACGATCAACGCGTACCACCAGCTCGTCGATGCCGAGAACATCCTTCCGCTGATCTCCCAATACGACATCGTGCTCGACGGGTCGGACAACTTCACGACACGATTCCTCGTCAACGACGCCTGTTTCTTTGCCAAGAAAACGCTGATCTCCGCCAGCATGTTTCGGTTCGAGGGACAATTGACGGCGATCAAGCCGCACCAAGGCTATCCTTGCTACCGCTGTCTGTATCCCGAGCCCCCGCCGGCCGGATTGGTACCCAATTGCCAAGAAGCCGGTGTCCTCGGTGTGTTGGCGGGAACGATGGGCATTCTCCAGGCATCGGAAGCGATTAAGGAAATTCTCGGGATTGGAGAAACGATTGCCGACAAGCTCGTAATCTACGACGCACTTGAGATGAAGTTCAGAAAAGTCGGCCGCCCCAAAGACCCGGCCTGCCCGCTGTGTGGCCTCAATCCTAAGATCAAAGATCTGAGTCTCGATTACACCGTCACCTGCACGATTTAACAGGATGTTGAAAACGCCCGCCAGCTTCGTTCTCGCATCGTTCAGGGACTCAACGTACCTCGACCTGTACGCCTCGGCCCTTCACTCGCTGTGGCCTTGCTGGTCGACCGTTTTGACCATCCTGCAAACGCATCAACCGCTACAACATCTGACTTCTCATATGCCGATTCAAACCCGTTTCGGCCACATCAAGATCAACTAAACGTGGCCGATCTCGTCATTCCCAGAATCATTCTCGACGACATCATCGCCCACGCGAAAGAACTCACTCCGTACGAATGTTGCGGGCTCCTAGCTGGAACCGATGGTGTGGTCAGCCGCCTCTACCGTATTAAGAACATCGTCGCGATGGAAGGTGCACAAAACCTCTCGTCGTTCGACTCGGCAAAGGCTGCGCATCTCGAGCGGCTCTCGCCCGACGAACGTGCAGAAATCGCCTTCGTGATGGACATGCAGGATTTCTCAACCGCCAAGAAGGACATGCGCAATAACGGGCTCGATCTACAAGTCGTCTATCACTCTCATCCGCACGATCCTGCTCGTCCATCAGTCACCGACATCAAGATCGCCACCGACTACGAAGAGATTTGGCCAAAAATCAATCTTCCCCTTCCCGCTTACCTTTTAGTTTCACTTATGAATTCTGAACCGGACGTGAAGACCTATTGGATCAAGTCCGGTCGCGTCACCTCTGCCGACGTCGTGATCCGTTAACCTGATTTTTACAGTTCACATCGCCGCCGAAATATACTAATGTTCCCTTGCAGCCCCTACGAGGAGCGTTGCGTCCGAACATGCGACGACGACTATTCACATATGGTCTTCCCCTTCTATTCTGTACGGTCATTCCGACTTTGGCATTTGCCGAAGACCGCAGCTTTTACAGTCCCGTAATTCACATCGACAAGGAGCAGAATCAAATCCTGATCTCGACGAGCGGCCGCGTATTCTACGTTGAAGTTCCGGAGGCCGCGAAACCACACATGGAAAAGCTACCCATTTCCGG
>JBKKBQ010000286.1:0-4503 GCA_046714015.1 Nitrospira sp. | reverse complement strand
ATTGCGACTGACCATCTGCTGACGGTGACTGAGAAGATGAACGGAGAGGTCTCGCGCGAATTTGTGGGCGATGAGACATTGAACGGCCATCTCACCGAGTTGTTTGAGGTGACGGTTTCCGAAGACGGTGAAACGCGGCAATTTTCTCGGTGGGTGACCAAGGCCCAACGATTTCCACTCAAGACAGTGAGCAAACAGGGGAAATGGTCGGAGGAATTCCGCTGACCGATCTTCACTGAGCAATCTCTGTTCCTGTTCGAGCTTCCACGATGGGTGGATAACGCGAACCCGGTAGGCACGCAATACTGAGCGCAGGACCTGAATGATCCAGCTCCTTAAGGACCCAATATAGGGCGGGGGAATTCCCCCGTTCGTGTCTCATCGACGAATGATGGCTTGAACCCATCCTGGGCAATCTAGTAGAACCTACTCATGAAGTTACGCGGTTTCCCCACCCCGGTGGGGTGGGTTGCGTGCTCGTTCATACCCATTGTCATGGGCGGTTCGGCGCACCAGGCCATCGCTCTTGATTTTTCGGCTGAGCGGATCGTAAAAAACGGAGAGTCTGTCCTAACGGCTCATGTCAACGCCAAGGACGATCGCTGGCGGTTCGAGTACACGCATCCTCAAAGAGGCGCCAGTATTATGATCGTTCGGATGGATAAGCAGCATTCGTGGCTCATCCTCTCGAAGCGGCGGCAGTACCTCGAGGTTCCGATTGCGACCGACCATCTGTTGACGGTCACTGAGAGGATGGAGGGAGAGGTCTCGCGCGAGTTTGTCGGTGACGAGACGCTGAACGGTCATCCCACGGAACTGTTTGAAGTCACGGTTGCTCAACAGGGTGACACTCGGCAATATTATCGGTGGGTGACCAAGGCCGAGCGTTTTCCACTCAAGACGGTGAGTAAGCAAGGGAAGTGGTCGGAGGAGTTTCGTCGGGTGCGCTTCACGGAGCAGTCGCCGTTCCTCTTCGAACTTCCGCGACGACTGGATAACGCGAATCCGTCGTTAGGCATGCAACATTGAGCGCGTGACCGGAGGCTATATGAGACAAACGATCCAAGGAGGACTGTGGTTGGCCGGCTGTGTGTCGGTGATCCTGACGTTCGGGCTTCAAGCAGATGCCGAGGCGTATGAATCAGCAGCCGTCGCAGATGGTGGGGTCGTGCGGGGCAAGGTGGCGTTCAAGGGAACGGTGCCGGAACCAAAAGAATTCGAATTGCGCCGCTATGCCGACGAAGTCTTTTGCGGGGCTCTCTCGGACGGAAAGGGGCTCCGTTTTCTGAAGGAAGTCACCGTCGGGGCAAACGGAGAACTCAAGGATGTGGTGGTGGTTGTGGAAGGGATCCGGAAGGGGAAACCCTTCACCTTCACGGATGCCAAAATGGAAGCCAATATCTGTCAGTTCTTGCCGTTTGTCACCGTGGTCAGTGACAAACGCCAGGTGACGGTGGTCAACCGGGATCCGGTTGCGCACGATATCCAAGGCTATGCGTATGACCAAGGCGGAGTCGATATAGTCCTCCATCGGCCTGCGCTGCAGGAGAGCGGGACGACGGATATCGTGCAGTTGGTCAAAGGACGGAAAGTCTTCACGATGCAATGCGGCCGGCATCCCTATATGCAGAATTGGGGATATGCGATCGACAATCCCTATTATGCCGTGACCGATCTCAATGGTTCGTTCACCATCGGCGATCTCCCCGCCGGGACCTACCGCATCAAGGCCTGGCATCCGATTTTAGGACTGCAGGAGCGGGACATCACCGTGAAACCGAATGAGACGGTCTCGCTCGATCTTCTGTTTGAAGCAAAATGATGGGACAGCCGGGGGGTCGGTTGCCTGACATTCATTGCCGCGAAGCCGGTGGCTCAGGTTTCGGCGCGAGAGGGCTGACGGCGTTCTGATCTCGTCCAGGCTGGTAGGTTTCCAGCATGTTCTTGATCGTCGACAGTAATCGTTCTTCATCCTGGAGCGGGACTCTCACCCGGATGCCGCGCCCTTCGTTGCGGCCGAGTGACATGATGTGGTGTTCAACCACATCTTCTTGCTTGCTGTCCAAGTAGATGAATGTCACGTGTTTCGCCGGAAATCCGGCCAACCTCGTGTCTTGATCCTTTCGCCATTTCACCGCCACCGATTTCTTCTCATACAGGTCTGTGATGATGCGCCGATGGGCATCGGCGAATTCCTTGAGGGTCTGCCGTCCGTCCTGGCTGGTGCCGCTGACCACATTCATGTGGCCGGATAAGGCGACCAGGCTGTGTTCGATGGGCGGGTACAGCGTCACCCCGATGCCGTCCGGCAGCGGATTCCCGAGCCGCCAGTCGTCTGGATAACGGACGGAAAAACCGAAGCGGGCGTTCGTATAGAGTTTCCAACCTTGCGAGGCCTCGTCGGCCTCTGCCGGAAGCGGAACGGAACTCACGAGCAGAGCGGCGATCCAGAGAGTAGCCATCATCCCGAGTCTTGTCATAGATCCCTTCATCGGTCTTCGCGCGACTTGCGCCCACGACCGCCTGCTGTTGTTATCGAGCGGTCCGCGCACAGCGAAACCCAATCGTTGCCGCCCGCTGATCCGGCGAGGCCCCGCTCCTCGTGGCCGTTCGCAGCAACGGCGGGGCGCTCTTCCACGAGCCTCCCCGCACGACCCTGTAGCGACCTTGATTGACGCCGCGCGGATTGCGGTCCGGCATCGTCGCATAGTAGTCGATCCCAAACCAGTCCTCGACCCACTCGGCGGCGTTCCCTGCCATATGGTGCAGACCGTAGGGACTGCGGCCCTCTGCACCGCTCTCGACTGATGAGACGATGGGAATCTCATGAACATGATACTGCCCGAACATAGCCAGTCCCGCTATCGGAGGTTGGTGACCCCAGGGAAAGAGATTTCCTTTCTCTCCTCGTGCGGCCTTTTCCCACTCGGCTTCGGACGGGAGACGTTTCCCCTGTGCGCGACAAAAGTCCGCGGCCTCGGCCCAGGTGACGTAGAGTGCCGGCCAACGGGCGAGGGTGTCCGGCGGCACGGCATGGACGGTCATCATGTGGTCGATCAGTTTGCGGAGCTCTGTCGGAATGGCACGTGGCCGCCGGTTCAACCACCGTAACAATTCTCCGAGGCTGACCTCGTCTCGATCGATCTCAAACCGATCCAGCCACACGCGACGCTGCGGTTGCTCGGTGTCATCGTAAGGCAGATCAAGGCTGTAGAGATCGTGGCCGGTTCTGGCAGTCCCCATGAAAAACGAGCCTTCCGCGACGGTGATCATAGGAGAACCGTGAGCCGGCGCGGCGATGCGTTCATAGGGTGATTCCTCCTGTGCCTTTCCAATGATCGGGTTCAACAGGAAGACCGTGAGTACCACGAGGGCGAGAAGTCTGAAAGCGACTGGATCATGCCTCATGGCTTTCTGTACCGAGAATATCGCCTAGGAGTCAATGGTGAACGGAAGGACCTGGAATTCTCAAGCAATCAGCCTTCAGTAAAACCTAAGACCTGACGGCTATAAGCTGATTGCTCCCTTCTGACTGGTAGTAGCTGAAAGCCGGGAGCCGACTCGATTATGATACGGCCCATGTACTCCGTCCTGGTTGTCCTGCACCTCCTTGCCGCCGTCAGCTGGGTTGGAGGGATGATTTTCCTCTCTCTGGTGTTGGCGCCCTTGGTCAGGGGCCGGAAGGCGGCGCCGGAATTCATGGCGCTGTTTCGATCTGCGGCGCTGCGGTTTCGCCCTGTCGTTTGGGTTGCCATTGCGGTCTTGCTCGTCACCGGCCCGATGCTATTGTCCCTACGGGGTATCCAGGTGACCAGTCCGGCCTCGTGGCCGGGAATCGTGACCGTCAAGCTGACGCTGGTCGCGCTGCTGCTATTCCTGACCTTGCTCCATGATCTTGTGCTTGGCCCAAGGGTGAGTCACGTCGGTGCTATTCCTGAGTCTCAACGGACGGGAGGAGAGCGATTTCTCTTCAGAACCGCCCGCTGGCAGCCGCGTTTGTCGCTGCTCATTGCACTGGCGGTCGTGATTGTCGCCGCGATGCTGGCGCGGTCGTGAAAATCATGGTTCCGAGGCCCTGCGCCCATCCGATGAACCACCGCCTCTTGACAGACGGCCATGGGAAAACAACCTTAAATATCGATGCCTCCGTCATGGCGCAGCTCAAACGAGAATCCGCCAAACAAGGGACGATGTCCGAGAGCCATGGAAGGCCGCTAGGCCGTGCTCTTGCTACTGGGGAAACTCCCAGTTGCGGGATCTCATCGAAAGGGTCTGTATAGCATTCAGAAACGGATGCGGGCATTGGACGGGTTGTTCGATATGTACTACGTTCCTGGGCAGGGAACGACCGTGACATTGGTTCTGCCCTATCGAGATATACATACGATACGAGGATAAATCCACTCGTGGAAGGAACTCGGGATTTCTCTCACTCAGGACTCAGCCCTCATACCTCGGCGCTCCGACACAAGGTCAGCGTGCTGTTGGTTGACGACCATGTCC
>JBKKBQ010000285.1:0-3000 GCA_046714015.1 Nitrospira sp. | reverse complement strand
TTTCCACACAGCCTCCGTTCGGAACCTTGACAACATGGAGAAGGCATCGATACTATTCCCTGTTCCCAACGTAACACCTGGTTATACTGAACCCATTCATGTATGTAGAGGATTACGCTATGGCCATTCGAATTGGAATCAATGGATTCGGACGCATCGGGCGCAACGTGTTGCGCGCCTCGATGGGTGACAAAGATCTGCAGATCGTCGCTATAAACGATCTCACGGACGCCAAGACACTCGCCTACTTGCTTAAATACGACTCGGTGCATGGTACGCTATCGGCCACAGTCGAAGCCAAGGAAGACCAGATCCTCGTTGATGGGAACCCCATCAAAGTACTTGCGATCAAAGATCCAAAGGAACTGCCGTGGAAAGCGCTGAACGTCGACGTAGTGATCGAATCAACCGGTCGTTTTACAGACCGTGAGTCGGCAGGCAAGCATCTTTCCGCCGGCGCCAAGCACGTGATTATCTCGGCACCGTCGAAAGATCCCGACGTGACCATCGTGCTGGGTGTGAACGAAGACAAGTTCGACCCCAAATCCCACCACATTGTGTCCAATGCCTCCTGCACGACCAACTGTCTGGCACCGGTCGCCAAAGTCTTGTTGGAAACGTTCGGGATCAAGCACGGGCTCATGACCACCATCCATTCCTACACCAACGATCAGCAACTGCTGGACCTGCCTCATAAAGATTTGCGGCGTGCTCGTGCTGCCGGCATGTCGATGATTCCAACAAGCACCGGCGCGGCCAAAGCCTTGCATCTCGTGATTCCTGAACTCAAGGGCAAGTTGGATGGGCTGGCCATTCGGGTGCCGACACCGAATGTGTCCCTCGTCGATCTCACCGTCGAGACCGAGAAAGATTGCGATATTGCGTCCGTCAATGCGGCGTTCAAGAAGGCGGCGGATGGTCCGCTCAAAGGCATTCTGAAGTACTCTGAAGACCCTATCGTCTCGATCGACCAAAAAGGGGACGCCCATTCGGCCACCGTCGATGCTCCGTTGACCAACGTCGTGGACAAGCGGTTGGTCAAGGTGACCGCATGGTACGACAATGAATGGGGCTATTCATGCCGAGTCCGCGACCTGGTCAAGGTCATGGCCGGAAAATCCACTACGCACTGATACCGCGCCGGAGATGAGCAGACAGGCTTCATGTCAATTCAACTAGCCTTTTTCTCAGTTCACTGAGCCGACGGAGCGCCCATGAATTTGCGCAAGAAAACCATCGACGATGTGCAACTTCGTGGTAGGCGCGTCATCATCCGCGCCGATTTCAATGTCCCGCTCGATGAGTCACTCCAGATTACCGATGACACCCGTATTCGATCTACCCTGCCGACGATCAATCGCGTCGTCGATGAGGGTGCTAAGGTCATTCTCTGCTCTCACCTCGGCCGGCCCAAAGGAGGCTTCGAGCCTAAATCCAGCCTAGCCCCTGTCGCAAAACGTCTGGGGCGACTGCTCGGAAAAGAAGTGATCTTTGCACCGGACTGCATCGGCCCGGCCGTCGAAAACCTGGTTGCCAAGATGAAGGACGGTGACGTGCTCCTGCTGGAAAATCTGCGCTTTCACGCCGGCGAGGAACATAACGACGATGGCTTCGCCAAGGCCCTTGCCTCGCTGGGCGATGTCTTCATCAATGACGCGTTCGGGGCGGCACACCGGGCCCACGCGTCGACGGTCGGGATCACCAAATACATCAAGGATTCAGCGGCCGGGGCGCTGCTCAAGAAGGAAATCGAGTACCTTGAAGGTGCCATCGCCAATCCTGTTCGACCCTTTGCTGCAATTCTGGGAGGAGCGAAGGTGTCCGGGAAAATCGGTGTGATCGAAAACCTGGGGAAGAAGGTCGATAAGGTCATCATCGGGGGCGGTATGGCGTTTACGTTCTTAAAGGCGAAAGGCATGGAGATCGGCAATTCTCTCTGCGAAATGGACATGCTGGATTTTGCCCGAGGGATTGAAGACCATGCCCTGTCACGAGGGGTCAAATTTTACCTGCCTGTCGATTGTGTAGTGGCTGCCAACCGAGAGGTGGGCGCTGAAACGAAAATTGTCCCGGTGCAAGAGATCCCCAAAGGGTGGTACGCCCTCGATATTGGTCCGGCCTCCGTCAAGCTCTTCAATGAAGCGGTTCAGAATGCGAAAACCATTCTATGGAACGGACCGATGGGGGTGTTTGAAATCGACGCCTACGCGAGAGGCACCCTGGCCATGGCTCATGCGATCGCCGATGCCTATGCCCTCACGATCGTCGGCGGCGGAGAAACGGCTCTAGCCGTTCATCGGGCCGGCGTATCGGAAAGCATGTCATTCATCTCGACCGGAGGTGGCGCTGCCCTGGAATTACTCGAAGGCAAAACACTCCCTGGCCTCGCGGCGCTGCCTGACCGTCAAGACTGATCAGTCACGCTCAAGAAGACAGAGACCAGGACATCGCGGTGCGTACAGCCCTGATCGTCGGCAATTGGAAGATGAACAAGACCGCATCTGAAGCGGCGGCCTTTGTTCGTCAGCTCAACGAACGCCTTCCTGCTCCGTCCACTACCGTTGAACTGGTCGTGGCTCCCCCATTCACCGCACTGGAATCGGTCCGCATCGCGTTAGGCCCTTCGTCTCCGATTCAGCTTGGAGCTCAGAATATGTTCTGGGAAGATCGGGGCGCCTATACGGGAGAAGTCTCCGCACCGATGCTCAAAGATCTCGGTTGTCGCTATGTCATTCTGGGCCATTCGGAACGGCGAATTCTTTTTGGTGAACAGGGCGACAGCATCCGGAAGAAAATTCGATCTGCGCTCAACCACGGCCTGCGTCCGATCCTCTGTATCGGTGAAACGCTTGCAGAACGGGACAACGGGACGACCGACAACGTGCTGACACAACAATTGCAAGATGGTCTGTCCGGCCTTACCACGGAGTCGCTGGCCGCCGTCACCATCGCGTATGAACCGGTCTGGGCCATCGGCACGGGCAAGTCGGCGACGGTCGA
>JBKKBQ010000284.1:0-4305 GCA_046714015.1 Nitrospira sp. | reverse complement strand
GCGGACATCGAGCAACATCTGCACGAAGCCAGAACCCTCGTGACCCAGGCGCAAGAGGCGGCTGAGCGAGGAGACGGGCGCCAGGTAAAGGACCTTCTTAAGCAAGTAAGACTCCATACCACCCAAGCCATAAAGGGTAGCAAGGAGCAGAAGAGATGATCACAGGTCTGTGGCAGAGATCAACTCAGCTCAAGAGAATGACGATGGCAGTTGTCACAGCTCTGGCGATGATGCAATTGCTCACCCTGGAAGCATTCGCGGGAGCGAAAGAGCTTGACCCGGTGCCGATGGTCACGATTCCGGCCGGAGAATTTCTGATGGGCAATCCAGAAGGAAAAGGCCGGGATGATGAGAGGCCGCAGCGATCCGTCTACCTCGACGAATTTGCGATCGATCAAGTCGAAGTGACAAACGAGCGGTATATGGCCTTTGTGAAATCCGTTGGCCATCGCACACCACCCAATCCCTATGGCACAGGCTTGCTCATGTCTGTGAAGGGAATCGAACAGCTTCCGGTCGTACAGACGACCTGGTATGACGCCAAGGCCTATTGCAGTTGGGCAAAGAAACGGCTGCCGACGGAAGCAGAATGGGAGAAGGCTGCTCGTGGGATCGACGGCCGCCTCTACCCCTGGGGCAATGAACCACCCACTGCGAAGCGAGCGAACTTTGATCGGGAATGGGAGGATGAACAGACCTTGCACGCTGTCGGAACGCTCCTCGATGGAGATTCACCCTACGGCGTGAAGGATATGGCCGGGAACGTCAGGGAGTGGGTCTCCGATTGGTACGACGCGGAGTACTATCAACATGCGCCTGATCGGAATCCACAAGGTCCTGACAAGAAGGGAGTGGTTCGGTCCATTCGTGGCGGATCCTGGCATAGTCCGGCGTCCGATATCACCGCGTCGGCGCGTGGTCGTGGCGGATTCGCCCTACAGACTCATGGTACAGGCTTTCGCTGTGTTCGTGGTCTTGAGAAAGCGATCCAGTAGAAGTGACCGGTTGCGGGAAAGTGCGAGTTACTACGATGGCAGCAATAAGAATCCGTAGACCGGTTTATTGGTTTGGAACAGGTGACGCCGAAACTCCGCACGGCGTCGCCCGCTGAGGCAGACAGGTCTCCTCTTCATGAGGGACCTGTCACCTCAGTGGAGTGCAAGCTCTCTATGCGGGCAGATGGCTCTACTCATGGTTCAGAAGGAGAAACGATATGGATATCAATCTTGTCTTATTCATCGCGATCGGTGTGCTGGCTTGTGGCGTGGGGAAAGGACTGCGTCACGCCGTTGTCGTCGCCCGGCGGCGGGCGAGAGAAACCCGCACCGGGAGAAGTAAGGAGTAAACCGGCTTGTCTTTTTCAAATGCGCTTGAGGCAGATGAGGCAGATGATCGGCGTCACGACGCAGGTGGAACAGAAGCTCGTGGTTGATCATGCTTGTTGGGGACTCTGCCAGGAGATAGTCCTATGAACATCGTGGTAACAGGAGGCACAGGATTCGTCGGGCGGGCGCTCTGCGCAGCGCTCTTCCGCGGTGGCCACAGAGTCAGTGTCCTCACGAGACATGCAGGACAGGTTCTTCACCAGCCTGACGTACATGTGCACTCCGTACAATGGAACGCGCGAGACACGGGCCCCTGGGAGCAGGTACTTGAAGAAGCCGACGCAGTCATTAACCTCGCCGGTGCCCCTATCGCCGACGCACGCTGGACAGACGTGCGGAAACAACTCATCACCGATAGTCGAGTCCTCACCACTCGCTTACTGGTCAGAGCCCTATCGCACCGCTCGAAGAAACCCGTAACATTCATCAGTGCGTCCGGCATCGGTTATTACGGTGCAAGCGACGATCGTAGTCTGGATGAAGGAGCGGCGCGCGGTCAGGGCTTTTTAGCCGATCTGTGCCTCGCATGGGAAGCGGAGGCCCTACGGGCTGCAGAGTTTGGTGCGCGTGTAGTCATCTTGCGAACCGGAATGGTGCTCGAACAAGACGGCGGGGCTTTACCCAAGATGCTCTTGCCCTTTCGAATATTTGCAGGCGGTCCGATTATGCCTGGCACTCAATGGGTTTCCTGGATTCACAGGAGTGATCATATCGGTCTGATCCAATGGGCTCTCAGCACCGCGACAGTTTCCGGCCCGATCAACGCCGTGGCCCCAGAGCCTGTGAGGATGAACAAGTTCTGTGACGTTCTCGGTCAAGCGATGCACCGACCGTCGTGGCTTCCCGTTCCAGGCATCGCATTGAATATTCTGCTGGGAGAGTTGGGCACATTGATGACAACCGGCCAACGAGTGATTCCGAAGAAAGCGATGGCAGGTGGCTATACGTTTCGCTATCCGACGATCGAATCCGCTTTGCGAGCCGTACTCAAGAAACCGATCACCGCAGAGCATATGACATGATCGACTGCCCAGAATCATCGCACAGCAGCGCCATAGCAGAAAGGATCGTTTGATGTAGCCCACGAGGAGGTGGGCTCATGAGATCTTTCGCGATGTATGTTGCGGCAGGATTGATGGTGGGATTTTTACTGTTCGCGGCACTGTCTTTACTTGTATTGGTAAGTGTTCGGTGATCAACAGGGAACTTAACAGGAGGTGCGCTATGAGAATCTCCGCCTTCCATATTATGGCAGGGTTGTTGATGGGCCTTCTCGTTGCGGGATCGGCTATAGCCGACCAACCCGCAAAGCAGGCTCCGTATGGGCATGGAGACGATACCAAGCTGCCCAAGGGTGTGATCGGTCTCTCTCTACAGATTGGAGCCGAGCGGATTGGTGATCCGGCCATCCTGTATGTCGGCATGGTCCATCCGGAGGGACCGGCCCACAAGGCGGGACTCGGACATGGCGATGAGGTCGTGAGTGTTGATGGAACACCCGTGAACGGAAAGCGTTATGAGGAAGTGGTCGGCATGATTCGAGGAGAAGCAGGAACCCCCGTGAAGGTTGGAGTCAAGGGTGAAAACGGCCTCCGTGAGCTCTCCATCACACGAGTGGCAGGTGACAAGCTTTCAAGAGGCCCATCGGGATCACATGGCACCCCAGCGCCTTAGCACTCAGCAGAAGGGAGTCACCTGTGCGAGGAATTGTCTGGTTCAGGCGCGATCTTCGATTGCACGACCAGCCGGCTCTTACCGCGGCCTGTTCGGAATGCGACGAGATCATTCCGCTGTTTGTATTCGACGAGCCGTTGCTGCAATCGCATGAGTTTGGATCAGCCTGTGTGAACTTCATGCTGGGATGCCTCGAAGATCTGAACGCTGCGTTGAGCAGATTGGGAGCACCGCTCCAATGGAGGCGGGGTGAACCGGTCAAACAGGTCTTACAAGCAGCACGTGAATGGAAAACTGACGCGGTCTATTGGAATCGTGACTACGAGCCGGGAGCCATCGAGCGGGACCGTTTAGTGCAACACCGTTTGGGAAAGCTCGGGGTGGCGGTGCGGACATTCAAAGACCATGTGGTGTTTGAAGCATCTGAGGTGCGGGGCGCGACGGGTGAGCCATTGCAACGGTACAGCGCCTATCGCGCACGCTGGTGGACCAAATGGCATGCAACAACCCCAGCAGTTCAGCCGATCCCAACCGCCCTTGCGAAAAAGAAAGCCGTACCGCTGCCACTCTCTCGTCCTCTTCCCACCGCAGGTGAGCTGGGGTACGAACCCGTCGTCTTGGCGTTTGAGCCTGGCGAGCAGAACGCCTTGAAGCGATTGCGCTGGTTCATGAAAGGGCCGCTTCATTCCTATGCGCAAGGTAGAAACTTGCCGGCAATCGATGGCAGTTCAACACTTTCCCCGCACTTCCGGTTCGGAACACTGTCGCCACGCATGGCCATTCACGCAGCGTTGAATGCACTGACTAAAGGCAGGCCAGTGTCCCGGGTTGATGTCCTGACCTGGGTCGATGAGTTGATCTGGCGTGAGTTCTTTCAGCAAGTGTTGGCTTCCTTCCCACACGTTGCAGAGGGGCCATTCCGGAAGGTGGCGGTCCCGCCAGCTCGACCAGCTGGGAGTGAACGAGATCAGCTATTTCGAACATGGTGTGAGGGAAAGACCGGCTATCCGATCGTGGATGCAGGCATGAGGCAACTCAACCATACGGGATGGATGCACAATCGTGTTCGGATGGTCGTGGCATCCTTTCTGATCAAAGATCTCCGAATCGACTGGCAGAGCGGCGAACGGTATTTCATGCAGCATCTGATCGATGCTGACGTGGCGGCAAACAACGGCAATTGGCAGTGGTGTGCCTCAACTGGCACCGATAGTATGCCCGGATATCGGATCTTTAACCCTGCGCT
>JBKKBQ010000283.1:0-4780 GCA_046714015.1 Nitrospira sp. | reverse complement strand
CTCGTAAGGACCAAACTCGTTACCCGGTCGGCTCACTGTCGAGTTGATGGGCATTGCGCCCACCCCAAGCAAGCGGGTGCTCAGGGAGCTGACCGCCGACCATCAGTTTCGCCATGTCTGGACTTTTCTCGCCCAAATCTTTCGCTATGGTCCTGTGCATGAGCAACCTCCTCATGTGGTCATGATCGCATCGTGCAACTCCAGGAATTAGGTGTCCTGATTCGCTATAATTGTTTTATTTCTCCGGTGAAAGCAGCGGCGTTTCCTTGTCCTTGACGAAGAACACGATGAATTTCGCCGGCTTTGTCTCGCTGGCGTTGCGTCCCACCACATGAATATCGTCTGGTGATTCATAGAAGGTTTGGCCCGGTCCAACCGTCACCTGCTTTCCGTCCTTCACCTGCATCACGATGGACCCTTCCAGCACATACACGAAGACATGCGCATTGTGTCGATGTGCTAAATCCGAGGCACCCGGTGCGTAATCGACCGTAATCAGGACAACCTCTTTCCCGGCAATCTCCTTTAAGTCCTTCTTCATGAGAGGAGTGACCTGTCCGGGTTCAGCCGCAACGGCATTCGCCCCCATGAACAATCCGATCAATATATACAGCGCATTTTTCATAGAGCCTTACTCCTTGCATATTTAGACCACGTTTCTCCGCGTTAACGAACCGTGATTCACAGAATCGAACGCACGACGCCGGTGCAGACCGAATATACGTATACCCTCCAATGAGCGTATTCACATGCACAGTCCACGCCTTAGAGCCGTTTTTCTTCCAAGTCGTACACGTCAAACCACACATAAACCGGCCGATGATTCGGCACAAACTTCGGGATGTATTCTTCGAGATATTGCTGTGCCTGGAGACTCATGTCGCTCAATCTCGTATCGCGCATCGAATTGTTCCACTTCAGCACGTCGTCCGGATCCTTGACCTTGGAATGACCCGTGATCCACGACACGAGTTCTTCATCGGTCGCTCCCGTCGCAACCACCTCCTTAAATTGTTCGGGCGTGATGCCCGTGAACGAGAACCATTGACTCGCCAGCGAGCAGGGCCAGTAATTGTACTCACCGTTCATCTCGATCAGGAAGGCCCGGCACTTGTCTGCACAGCGAGCTGCAATGACATACCCACCCAACTTCTCCCGCGGACTGCGCGGATACTCTTTGCGAAGATCCTTACCGAGCTTCTTTACTTTCTCAAGGTCTGTTTTCATGGTTCTCTCCTTACCTATAGATCGTTCAAGCGCTGCTGCAGCTAAGTCGTGCTCATGACCGTTTCTCTTTTCGAGGTTTGCCGGTGAACGTAATTCCGGCTTTCTGTACCTCCTGATAGGAAAGTAGCCAGACCAGCGACTCGTCGGACAGGTCACCGACCTGAATACGGTTGCCCCAGGGATCTCGAAAGTCACAGCGAAAGTCGGGATGGAGTTTCAACTTGTACTTCTTCGTCAGCTTCTTGCGCACTTCTTGAATCTGCTCTGCATCGCGGACCATGAGTCCAAAGTGTTTCGTGCGGTCCGGCTGAAGTTTATCGACTTCAAAAATCGCCATGAACTGATGTTCGCCCAGCTTGCACCAGGCGGCGCCTTCACCTCCACGCAGCATTTTCAGTCCGAAGACATCGGAGTAGAACTTCACTGCTTTCTTGGCGTCAGTGACTTCGATCACCACGTGATTGCAGCCATAGACTTGAACTGCCATGCTTCACCTCCTACCTATTAAGAACCGGCGGCCGTTAGGTCGGGCCGAACCTTCTTGACGGCAGCGACGAAGACTTCAACAGGCTGCGCGCCGGAGATTCCATAGGTCTGGTCGAGCACAAAGTAGGGCACCCCTCGAATGCCTAATTTGTGACCGACCGCTTCTTCAGCCTTGACCTCTTCGACACCTTCATCGCTCTCAAGAAATGGAGCCGCCTTCAGTCCCACTCGATCGGCCAATTCTACGAGCACCGACGATGAACCGATATCGAGCCCTTCTTCGAAATAGCCTTTAAACAATTGATTAACCACCGCATCCTGTCGGCCTTGGATGCCGGCATACCAAATTAATCGATGGGCAAGGAAGGTGTTTGGTGTTCTGCCGATCTTTTCGAAGGCAAACGAGATCTGTTCGAGAGCCCCGGCCTCCAGCAATCGTTGCTCCATCTCGTCGAATGTATCCAGACTCCCGAACTTCGCCTCGAGATAGGCCGTTCGATCCATCCCCTCCTGTGGCATCGTCGGATTCAACTGAAACGGCTTCCACACCACATGAGTCTTCACGGTATCGCCCGCTTGCTGTAATGCCCGTTCAAGCCACCGCTTGCCCACATAGCACCAGGGGCAGATGACATCAGAATAGATCTCGACTTGGAATGGCTGAAAGGTCATGAGAAAAGCCCCATTCTCCCTGCTTGATAAGCCTCAACGGCCTGCCCGAGTTCAGCTGTGGTATTCATGACAAACAGAGAGCGCGACGCGCTGGTCGTCATGGTGCCCTCCTCACACCATCCTCAGTACCGCCTCATGCAGCGTAACCGTGCCCCGCACCAGCTTAGCCGGGTGTTCGTACCCGATCGCGCCTTTTGAGAATGCGGTGTACATTTCTTCAAATAACCTCGCCGCTTCATCCGAAAACCCAAACGATTTGAACGTCGGCACGACCGCACTGAGCGGCGCCTGTTGGGCCGTGACCGTCTTCCCCAAGATCCGACCTAACGCAGAGGCAACATCGTCGGGACTGTATTCTTCCGGACCTGCCATTTCCACGATCTGCTTGCCATACCCGCCGGTGATCAATTGTTCCGCGCCGATCCGGCCGATGTCCTTCGTCGAAATCATCGGAATCTTGGCCTTAGGCGCGATGAATGTCGGTAGCACCCCTTCTGCCTTCGCCATACCAATCACTGCCCTCCAGTTATCCATAAAATACGCTGGACGGAGGATGGTCAAACGCTTGGCCACGCAACCAAGCGCGTGTTCTCCATAACTGGCGACTCGGATCGGGCCTGTCCCTCCAGCACGATGTCCGCCGACCGACGACAGAAAGACTACATGCTCCACCTCACTCTTCTGAACGGCTTCTGCAGCACGATCCATCCGCGCGCGTTGATCCGCCAACCAGGCCTCAGCCCCATAATTCGGTGGCACCAACAGATAGACCCCTGTCGCTCCTTCGAATGCCTTGGTTAATGCGGATACATCGTCGAGCGACGCCACGGCCACCTGCGCACCTTTGGCTTTCCAGCCAGCACCCTTCTCCGTTGAACGAACGACGACCCTGACCGGTTGTTTTTTGCCGAGTAAAGTCTCTACGACCGCGGTTCCCGTATTCCCTGTCGCTCCTACAACAACAAACATGATGAGTCCTCTTCTCTAACAGTCGAACATTCACTCTATACTGACCATCTCTGCATGATGATGGTCAGAGCCTTTCGCTGTCAAACCCCTTGCTTATTGGGAAGCTGTAAAATGAATCTTAGGCCTGGCAACTTATGTTCCAGCAGGATTTATGAGCTTGCATTCTTGGATCTTACTGTAATGAGAGGAATTGTTAGACGAGAGAACTTGACGAAACTCGGATGGGTGCCGAGCGGTCGGCTCCTCATGCTAGGCGTATGCTACCCTTAACGAGGGGGCACTGATGATTCTTTCGCTCATTCGCATCGGACTTCGAACCTTCATTCTCATCCTTGCTGGGATGATCGGTGTTTATTCCGCACTCGCATCGGATGAGCTCTCCCTACCCTCCCGGGCCAGTTCAGTGAGAATTTCCGTCGCCTCGTATGAACGAATTCCAATCGCTACAATCTTGGTGCATCCGGATCGATATCAGATGAGGGATATACGAATCACCGGAACCGTCGCAGCGATTCAGACCGAGACCATCACGAATCGGATGATCTGCGGAAGGGCTCACGAACAGACCACAATCACGGTTGAAGATGAGAGCGGAAAGATTGAAATCATCGATCAAGGAGCATGCGGGAAGAATGTCGGTGGATTGAAAGCGCCGATGCTGAAGCCAGGTCAACCGATCAATCTCTTGGTGCAGATCATGATCCCAACCAGCTCTGGCACTTCTGGCTCATCGGTGGAAGCGACGATCCGCTATATCGACCCGGCGCGCGAGTAGGCGTCATTAAAACCTTCCATTCACCCAGTTCGATGAACTCAGAGCAAACTTATCGAGCCCGGGCATAAGGTTTTGCAGGGCCACGACGTGACTTATCAGACTGAACAGCATAAGCTCTGCCCCAGTCGTGAGCGATGAACTCGACATACTGAAATCGGTCGCCGCACGGTTGGAGGCGGCCGGCATTCCGTACATGGTGACCGGGTCGATGGCGGCCAACTTCTACGCCATGCCCAGGATGACACGCGACATCGATCTGGTTGTCGAACTGCGAGAAGGAGACGTTGGGCGCATGGTGGCGCTTTTTCAGGACGAGTATTACCTCGATCGCAACATGGTTGAACAGGCGGTCAGACGTCGTGCCATGTTCAACATGATCAATAATGCCTTGGTGGTCAAGGTTGATTGTATCGTCAGAAAAGATAGTGTGTATCGTCAAGAGGAGTTTTCCCGGCGACGCCGCGTGATCGTCGATGGTGAGCCGGTCTCCATCGTGGCCCCGGAAGATCTCATTCTCTCGAAACTGGAGTGGGCCAAGGAGAGTCGCAGCCAGATGCAACTCGATGACGTCCGAAACCTCTTGAGATCCGTGACACACCTCGACCGTGTCTATCTGAACCGATGGGCTGATCACCTTGGGTTGGCTACACT
>JBKKBQ010000282.1:0-5333 GCA_046714015.1 Nitrospira sp. | reverse complement strand
GCGACGCGCCCTCCAGTGCGATTCGCGAGCATGGGGACCGTGTCGCAAGCTCCCTTGCGGATGAAGAGATGGTTGAGGCGATTGCGGCTCATCCTCGCCTCATTGGTCGCTTCCAGGAGGATGTGGTCGTGCTCAAGGCGCTCCCGCACCTCACGGCTCGGCTTGTTTCTGAGCGAGTCGACCCTTGGCTCCGTCCGCTGACGTTGCCGGATGCACCCTATTTCGCGAAGGCGATCGAGCGTGCTCGCGTGATCGGCCATGACACGCCGGCCGCCTTTGCGTTTCCCTACCATTATATATGGACCTCGCTGCTCCCCTATTGGTGGATGGAGTCCGATCACACGCTGTTTCTTTTTGCCGAGTCTCCGGACGGATGGTTTATGCCGCTCCCACCGCTTGGGTCCGGCCCCCTGGATCAAGCCATAGAGCAGGCCTTCGCGCTGATGCGGTCGTGGAATGGGCCGTCACCGGTGAGTCGAATCGAACAGGTGATGGAGTCACAAAGATATCGGCTGGAGCGCGGCGGGATCCAATTCCGTCGGAAAGAGGGCGACTATCTCTACTCCGTTGGGGCTCTGGCTGCCTTAGCGGGAGACCACTATAAATCTCAACGGGCGCTCTGCAATCGTGCCGCCCGAGAACAAGCGATCACAACCGAGCCCTATCGTGCCGACGATCAGGCTGACTGCGCGCGGCTCTATCGGCGATGGGCCGAGCAGAAACGCCAGGGAAACCTCGACCACATGGGGAAGCTGCTCCTGGAGGATGCAGAGAGGGCCCACGCGCTCGTCTTTCAAGAGCATGAACGGATCGGCTTGTCGGGGACCGTCGTGAGAGTCAACAGGGACATTGCCGCCTATACCTTCGGCTACTGGGTGACTCCTCAAACTTGGTGCATTTTGTTGGAGGTCGCGGACCGTTCCATCCCCGGTCTGGCTCAGTGGGTCTTCCGCGAAACCTGCCGAACTGCCATGGCCCAGGGGGCGGTCTCTATCAATGCCATGGACGATGCCGGTCTCCCGGGACTGCGCGCGGCGAAGTCGGCCTACCGCCCCTCCGCGATTCTGGACACCTGGGTGATCACAAGGATGACCGTATGACCCAACGGGAAGAGCGAGCCGGTTCAACCGTTCGCCGATATGAATGGTTGACGTTCGTGATGGTCTTGATCACGCTGTTGACTCTGGGCGTGGGGACCTTCCTGCTCAGCCATGTTGAGCGCAGCATCGTGGCGGCCGTCTGGCTCCCGCTGTTGCTGTTGCTGTTGTGGTCGACGGCTCGATTGCGAGCGGAATATCGGCAAGCCCAACAGGAAAGTGCCTGGGCGCGAGCCGCTGAGGCGGCGTTACTGCAAAGTCAGGAACGCAATCGAGCGATTGTCGATACGGCGCTTGACGGAGTCATCACTATCGATGCAGCCGGGATCGTGACCGAATGGAATGCCCAAGCGACAGCCATTTTCGGGTGGACCCGCGAAGAGGCGATGGGGAAATTGCTCTCGGACACCATCATCCCCGAGCGTGATCGGGAGGCGCACGCGCAAGGGATTCGAGCGTATCTCAAGACCGGAGTCGGCCCGGTGCTGAATCGTCGGATCGAGATCGCGGCACGCCATAGGGAAGGTCGCGAGTTTCCGGTAGAGCTCGCCGTCTCGCCGGCGCGTATCGGCGAGGCCTATATCTTCAGCGCGTTTGTGCGTGACATTACGGATCGTCGTCGGGCCGAACGGCGGCTGGCCTCCCAATATGCCGTGACGCGAGTCCTGTCGGAAGCCGTGAGACTCGACGAAGCGGTGCCGAAAATCATTCAAGCGGTCGGCGAGAGTCTCGAATGGGATCTCGGTGTCTTTTGGAGACTGGATAAACAATCGGGCACGTTGCGGTGTCTCGATCACTGGCGAGTCGCAACGCTGGCTGCCGATGAGTTCATCGCGCAGCTGCAGCATCAAGCCTTCAAGCCAGGGGTGGGGCTACCGGGTCGGATTTGGGAAAACGGGCAACCGGTCTGGATCAAAGACGTGACGCTCGATCCCGCCTTTGTTCGGGCGGATCTGGCTGCCAAGGACGGTCTCCATGGGGCGTTCGGGTTTCCGATTCGTATCGGCGGTGAAATCGAGGGCGTCGTTGAATTCTTCAGCCATCAGGTCCATGAGCCGGATAGCGAGCTGCTTAGTATGATCGTCGATGTCGGCCTGAAAATCGGGCAATTCGGCGAACGCACGAGAGCGCAAGAGGCGTTGAGCCTGACGGAAGCGCAACTGCGTCAATCGCAGAAGATGGAGGCCGTGGGGCGGCTCGCCGGGGGTGTCGCCCATGATTTTAATAATCTACTCACGGTGATTCGTGGATACAGCGAGCTGATCTTGAGTCGCTTAGCGCCGCAGGATCCTTCGAGACGTGAGATGGAAGAAGTCAAAAAAGCCGCCGATCGGGCCGCCGGCCTGACCAGTCAACTGTTGGCATTCAGCCGACGGCAATTTGTGGCGACCAAGATCGTGGATCTGAACGCGGTCGTCATGAACATGGACGGGATGCTGCGGCGGCTGTTAGGCGAGGACATCGTCGAACTCTGCGCCGACCTTGAGCCACAGGTGGGATCGATCAAGGCCGATCCGGGGCAGATCGAGCAGGTGATCATGAATCTGGCCGTGAACGCTCGAGACGCCATGCCGACGGGCGGCCAGCTGACGATCCAGACTCGGAATGTCACCATCGGAAAAGGCCCTCGACGTGAAACCATGATGCTTGACGAGGGAACCTACGTGCTCTTGGCGATCAGAGACACCGGCCATGGGATGAACGAAGAAACGCAATCGCATGTATTCGAGCCGTTTTTTACCACGAAGGAGAAAGGGAAGGGGACGGGCCTCGGGTTGTCCACGGTGTACGGGATCGTGAAGCAAAGCGGCGGAACGATTGGAATCGAGAGCAAGCCGGGACTGGGAACCACGTGCAAGATCTTTTTCCCGAAAGCGGATGAGACCACACAAGCCGCGCCGGTGGCCGGCGGGACAGTCGGCAGAGCGATGGGGCGAGAAACGATTCTCGTGGTCGAGGACGACCCGTCGGTGCGCGGGCTTGTGCAAGAAGCGCTTCGCCTCAGTGGGTACGAGGTGTTGGTCGCGCGTCACGGCATCGAAGCACTCCTGACCGGCGCGAAGCACCCGGGCCCGATCCATTTATTGCTGACAGACGTCGCGATGCCGCAGATGAGTGGGCCGGAGGTCGCAGAAAAGCTGACGGTTGTGCGGCCCGAGATCAAAGTCTTATTCATGTCCGGCTACCCCGATCATCCGGTGTTCGAACAGGGTGGGGTCAATCGGGACACGGCCTTTCTCCAGAAACCCTTCACACCCAATATATTGACCCAAAAAGTTCGTGAAGTTCTCGATGGGAAGAAGGTGGCGTAGAAGGCCGCTGTGGCGCTCCATCGCTTGATCTTCGCCGTTTATTCCGTTTATTGTGGCAACGACTTGAGATCCGGATCAGCCGGATCGTGCAATGCCATAACCAGGAACGAATCGTTGATGCAACAGGTACGGGAAGTCGATGTGGCCCAGTATCGCATCCGGCAGGAGCCGTTTTACGCGGAGGTCTGTGGGGAGATCGGCCTGTTCACCATCGCGGCCGAAAGAAAACTGCCGGTGATGCTGAAGGGGCCGACCGGTTGCGGGAAAACCCGTTTCGTTCAATATATGGCGTACAAGCTCGGCCGACCGTTGATCACTGTCGCATGTCACGAAGATCTCACGGCATCCGACTTGGTGGGCCGGTATCTCCTGAAGGGGCAGGATACCGTATGGATGGATGGGCCTTTGACCCTCGGGGTGAAACATGGGGCTATTGTGTATCTCGACGAGGTGGTGGAAGCCAGAAAGGACACGACCGTCATTATCCATCCCCTCAGCGATGACCGGCGAGTGCTCCCCATCGAGAAAAAAGGCCAAATCGTGGAGGCTGCCGACGAATTTATGCTGGTGATCTCCTACAACCCCGGCTATCAGAGTGTCCTCAAAGACCTGAAGCAAAGCACGAAGCAGCGATTCATCGCGATCGAATTTGATTATCCTGCTCCCGATATCGAAACCCTCGTCGTCCAGCGTGAGGCGGGGGTGGATGCAGCCATCGCGGGGAAACTCGTCAAGCTCGGCCAAAAAGTTCGCAACCTCAGAAGCCACGGGCTTGAGGAGGGGGTCAGCACCAGGCTTTTGGTGTATGCCGGCACATTGATCAAGCAAGGTGTGCCGCCAGAACGAGCGTGTGATGTTGCCGTCGCCCGCCCAATCACTGACGATTCAGACATGCAACGGGCCATACTCGACTTCGTCAAAGCGATCTTCTGAGTTCCTCAATTTCTGTGGCGTTTCTTCCTGTCATCGCACGGGACAGTGAGCGCGGGGCGCTCTTGACCGTCCAGGTCCAACCCGGGTCTTCACGTACGGAGTGCGTCGGAATTCATGGCGATGCGGTAAAGATCCGCCTGGCAGCGCGTCCAATTGACGGTGCCGCCAACGACGAACTCATTCGCTTCATCGCCGAACGGTGTGCTGTTCCGCGTGCGAATGGGCAGCTGCATGCCGGCGCGACGGGGCGGCGTAAGCGACTGACTGTCAAGGGAGTCACGGCGGAATGGCTGTTGGCTCGATTGATGCCACAAGGGGAGAAAGGAACGGTGGAACGATGAAAGGGATACGGATCTGTGCGGCAGTGGCGCTCTTGATAACCACAGGCTGTTCGAGCGCAAGTCCTGTGCTCTATCCAAACTCGCATATGCAATCGGTGGGAAAGGAAACCGCCGAGCAGGACATCGTGGCTTGCAAGCAGGTTGCTGAATCAGCCGTAGTTGATGAAAGCAGCGGCGGTGGCAAGGCCGGGCGTGTGGCCACAGGAACGGCCGTTGGTGCTGGTGCCGGTGCGGCCAGTGGAGCATTGGGTTCATTGATTTACGGGGCATCGGCCGGCTTGGGATCGATGGTTGGGGCAGCAAGCGGAGCGGTCTGGGGTCTCCTCACCGGGCTATTTTCCGCTGTAGTCGGTCCTTCCAGCCAGCCAAGCCAGGCCTACACGAATTACGTCAATCGATGTCTGCAGGAAAAAGGATATGAGGTGACGGGGTGGCAGTGAGGGGGAGGCATAGACCGGATGGGTGAACACTCGTGCTCGCTGTCCGCGCATGATCGGAATATGCTCGGACAATGCGCGCAGTGGAGTGTTCACCCGCCCGGTCTGCTTGGGAAGGTGTGAAAAAAGAGAACGATGTGCACAATTTGAAAAACCTCGACATTTTGTCCAAAGGGTGAGAATTGAAGAAAGAACTTAATAGCACTCCAGAGA
>JBKKBQ010000281.1:0-2715 GCA_046714015.1 Nitrospira sp. | reverse complement strand
TTTGTCAACAAGGGCGCTTGCTGTTTTACCGATGCAAGCTTCTGGGGGCCGAGGCGGCTGATGCGTTTACGAAGGCCGACGTGCTGAACAAGATTCTTGAAGAATGCTGCGCATCATTGGAGATCTGTCGACAACAACATCCCTCAGCGGTCGTGAAGGAAGCCGTGATTTGTGCAGATGGAGACATGTCGGCCTTTCAGGAATTGATTCAGGCGGAGCTCGGGCTGTCCGTCGAACAACTCGGTTGGAAATCCATCGAAGCCCTTGGTCGGGTGGCCACGGGGAGCCATCGAGGGATGACCTCGTTCGCAGCGATGGCTGGAGTGCTCTAGCATGGCGATCATGAGTTCCGCAGTCGTGAGGCTTTTTGAACCACTCAAGTCACTTCCCTTACTGCGCGGTACCGATGATCAGTTCCGGATAAACCTAAGCCGCCGTTATCGGCCGGTGGTCGTTCCGCTTCGATTGCTCTTGATCGGCAGCTGCGTCTTGCTTGTGATAGGGATTTGTTGGAACCTCAGGCAAACGATTCTCACGTATCAAGAATCGTTTGCCATCCAAGCAGAGCTGGATCGAGTACGGCAACAGGACCTGGATTTGATTGCGGAGGCCCGGCGTGAAGGTATTGATTTGTCCGACGAGGTGTTGAAGAGACTGCCTTCGGAAGTCGAGTTGGCCAACCAGTTGCTTGAAAAAAGAACATTTTCGTGGACACAGTTTCTG
The DNA here is from genome assembly GCA_046714015.1 of Nitrospira sp. GTDB lineage: Bacteria > Nitrospirota > Nitrospiria > Nitrospirales > Nitrospiraceae > Nitrospira_D. The sequence continues at coordinate 1,992 of JBKKBQ010000281.1, read as the reverse complement.
ACCGACTTGGAACAAGCGATCCCTCCACGCCTTGCGCTCAGCAGTGTTCGCCTTGATCAAGCCGGCACGATGGTTCGACTCACGGGAACTGCGATGAGCCTGGAAGACATCACTACCTTTACCGTCGGACTGCAAAACCACGCGACATTTAAGAATCTGGTTTTGGCGCAGCATCGTGTCGGCCCGAACGGGTTCGTGGAATTCGACGTCACATTGCAATACCGGCGCGAAGGAACTTGAGTGATGAACGATCGCCTGCTCTTTCTCTGGCAGCACCCCTTCGCACCCTTGTTCCCATGGGCCGGAGTCGCGCTGGGCCTTCTTGGCTTGCTGTTCCTTGTCCATGATCTCGGGGTGGGGGGCGCTCAAGCCGGCCGAGAGCGTTTGGAGAACGAATGGGCTGCGAGCCGACAGGCGTTGATGTATCACCGAGAAGCAAGAAAATCGAAAAAAGACTTGAGCCAAGTATGGGCGGTGCTACCCGCCGAGCGCGACTTTACTCCGCTCGCGCTGGGGATTTCAGATGAAGCGAAGCGTGATCGAGTCACCTTGCCCGCGTTGTCTTATAAAACCGAGCCCACCCTCGTCGCGAATACGAGCAAAGGGCTGTTGCAGGGGCCGATGACCGGGCGATACGAGGATCTCCGCCGATTCATCTACGGTCTCGAGACGGCGGAAGAGTTGGTGTTTATCGAGGATCTTGAGCTGACTCGGTCCGGAGGCGTGCAGGATGCGCTGTTGACGTTTAATATTAAGATCGCGACGTACCTTCGCGGCGATGCCGGGGAGTCAAGCGCGCCGGGACCAGCGCAGTAATTATGGATGCGAAAAAGAAGACGATTCTTGCCGCCTCGCTTCTCGTTCTGTGGGCAGGACTGGCTGTGTGGCAATGGCGGCTGCTGCAGGAGCCGGTTCGTGTTCCGCTCACGAATGTCACAGGGCACCTTTCCGTGGGACGGCATGTAGAGACGGGCAGGGCAGGCCTGCGCGTCAACCTCGATTTGCTTGCATCCACGGGTCTTCAACGTCAGGCGGCCTTCACCGCGCCTCGAAACATTTTTTCCGTGCCCCGTCCTGATGGCACGTTCGCAGTCGGCAATGACCCAGCTTCAATGAATCAGCTTGGTTCGGCTTCTGCCGAGACTTCGACGAAACAAGAGGATGCGTTGGAACTCGATCAGTATCGATACCTGGGATTTCTTCGCATGGGCGAGGGACGCCGGAAAAATAAGAATATTGCCGTACTCAAGAAAGACGATGAGGTGCTGGTGCTCAAGGTCGGTGATCGTGTCGACGACCATCTGATCCTCAAGGCAATCGATTCTGAAAGCGTGACGATGCGAGACACTGGTACTCACATGGATCAAACGGTGCCGTTGTCGGAAGCATCAACGGAGCAATCAACGGGTCAGGAGTGATGGAGCATGTGGAGCCTCTTGGCACCGTTGAGGCGGCAAGAAACGGGGTTCTCGTACCTCATGGTGATGATTGCCATCACGCTAATGGGGCTTGCCATGACGATGGCTGCTCGGCAGTGGAAGACCATGGTGCAACGGGAGCTCGAGACAGATTTGCTGGCCAAGGGGATAGAAATTCAAACGGCCCTCGCGCTCTACTCGGCGAGTGCAAAGGCCGGAAGGGTCATGCCTGGTGAGGTCTACCCTCAAACGCTCGCTGAACTCACGAGGCCGCCCAAGCCCTTGCTCAGGAAGGTCTATCTCGATCCGGTGGGACGTGGTGAGTGGGAACTACTGAGAGCACCCACAGGTGGCATCATGGGAGTCCGGAGCAAGAGCAGACACAAACCGATCAAACAGGGTAATTTCCCGCTCGCCGTGCGTCATTTTGAGGGAAAGCCGACCCACTTTGATTGGGTATTCCAATATCCAAATCCGTCTATGGCCGCGGCGGCTGGGCCTGTCGCGAGGCCGCCTACGGTTCCTGCGCAGCCAGCCATGCGTGACCGGCCGATAGTTTCAGGGGAACCGAGTT
>JBKKBQ010000280.1:0-3028 GCA_046714015.1 Nitrospira sp. | reverse complement strand
CTCTTTCCATGCACCCGTTGGACCAGGTTGGCATAGGCGACCTGGGGGCCGAAGCCGACCATCGCCGCAGCAATCTGGGTGTCGAAGAACGGCTTTGGGATTTGCCCGGCGTGGACTGCAAAGAGATCCAGGTCTTGCCGTCCCGCATGCACGACCTTCTGAATCCTCGAATCGCAGACAATCGCCCAGAACTCATCGAGGACGCCGCCTGATAGAACGGCGGGAAAATCGATGATAGCGGCCGTGTGTTCGGTGGCGACTTGAATGAGTTCGAGCTTCGGCACAAACGTTTCTTCGCCTACGAACTCCGTATCGAGCGCCAGGCGAGGGCAATCTCGAAGTTGCTCGCACAATTCACTGAGTGCACTCATATCCGTAATGTAGTGATGGGGGAGAGACGTCGTCACAGGCTTGTCACTCAGCCGGTCTGTAGGGCCGATCCGGCGGCTGCATTGGTTCCGTATTGCTGAGACTAAGGTATTCCTTCAGAAATTGATAGGCGTCCAACATGCGCCGGAGTTCCGGTTCAGATCCACGATCGCCGTTGTTCGCGTCAGGATGGAGCTGCTTCGCCTTGGTTCGGAACGCGGCGGTGACGTCGGCGAGGGAGCTACCGAACTCCACACCCATAATGGCATAGGCATCCACGGCGTTATTTACAGCATGTGGATTCTCCGCCGGCGATCCGGTTGCACCGGCGGCTTTGAGCATGTCGGCGAGACTGATCCGCTTGCGGCGCCGTCGCGGGCGTTCACGAATTTCGCTGTCGAATTCATCCCATCGCTCTTCGACGAACTCCAGCCTGGACTCCAGACGCATGGCGCCGCTCAGGTCCCGAACGGCTTCTAATTCTTCCTCGATTTCGATCAAGGACTTGATGATTTCCTCGAGCCCATGTTCAACCTGGAAAAACCCATCGACACGTTCTTCCATCATCGTATCGACGGCAACGTCCAGGCTGTCTTCCGTCTTTGAACGCAGGGAACCGATGCGTTTTTGCATCCCGCTTCGGAATTTCAAAAATTTCGCGGTCGAGAACGGCATGGCCCCCTCGGACTTCCAAGAAGGCGCATTGTACCACAGCCACAGCGACCGCCTGAAGGCTGCAACAGACTGTTTTATTTCCACTGGAACGAGAGCGGGAGGTCACTCAAGGGTGGTGGGATCGTCCGCCTTGGCCCGCCTTCTGGCCACTCCGCTGACGCGGGCCGCGGCAGCGACCGCTCGCGCGACACGCGGGACGACTTCCTTATCAAACACGCTGGGGATGATGTAGTCCTCGCTCAACGTATTCTCCGGAATCACGTTCGCAATGGCCTGCGCCGCGGCCAACTTCATAGCCTCGTTGATCTGGCCGGCTTGCACGTCGAGGGCGCCCCGAAAGATTCCGGGAAACGCGAGAGCATTGTTGATCTGATTCGGGTAATCCGATCGCCCGGTCGCAAAGATCGCGGAGTGAGCGACCCCCAGCTCCGGGGGGACCTCCGGGTCCGGGTTGGCCAACGCAAAGACGATTCGATCCGAAGCCATCAGGTCGAGATCGTCGGCAGTCACCACATTGCCGACAGACAGACCGATAAAGACATCGGCGCCTTTCAGCGCATTACGCAACGTTCCTTTCGGGCTGTCTCGCGTCAAACAGGCACGAAGATCCGTTCGGCAGGCTCGGAGTTGCTCGGCTTCCCCGTACAGGATGATGCCTTCTTTGTCGCAGCCCAGTAGATGGGCTGCACCGGCAGCCAACAAGATTCGACAGCAGGCCGTTCCCGCGGCGCCAAGTCCATTGACGACGATCCGAACCTGTTCCAGCTGTTTGCCTGTGACCTTCAGCGCATTCGTCAGCGCCGCTAGGAGGACCACGGCAGTGCCATGCTGGTCATCATGCATTACCGGAATATCAAGCGATTGCTTAAGCTTCTGCTCGATCTCAAAGCAGCGTGGCGCACTAATGTCCTCTATATTGATACCGCCGAATCCCGGCGCGATCCCTTGGACGATCCGCACGATTTCATCCGGCTCTTGCGTATTCACACAAATAGGCCAGGCATCGATGTCGGCCAGCTCTTTAAAGAGCATCACCTTCCCTTCCATCACAGGGAGTGCCGCTTCAGGGCCAAGATTGCCTAATCCCAACACCGCAGATCCATCCGAGATAACCGCGACGCTATTGCTCTTGCTCGTAAAGGTGTAGACTTTCGACTTATCTTTCGCGATCGCCTGAGCAACACGGCCGACTCCCGGCGTATACACCATTGAGAGCACATTTCTGGTGCTGATCGGGAACTTGCTCCCTACCCGAATCTTGCCTCCAAGATGGAGGAGGAAAATACGGTCGGATGCCGACAGTACGGCCACGTCCGGCAGCTCGCTCAAACGAGCGAGAACTTTTTCGCCGTGCTCCTCGTTCTGCACATCAAAGGTGATATCCCGGATCATGCGCGTCTTTGTCGCTGACACGAGATCGACGGCGCCCAGATTGGCCTGTTCTTCAGCCAACAGCGCCGCCACTTTGGCAAAGATGCCGGGTTTATTTGCCAGTTCGAGGCGGACCGTCAAACGGTAGTTGGAGTAGGGGCCGATGTCTCTCATTCCTTGCCTATATTGCTTAGACTATCACAAGTTGCAATCACGGCAAGCAGAGGGAATCTCAATACACAACCGAATCAGCTGAGCCGGCAGGATGTTCAACATGTCCTTCGTTTACACCCGCCCACCCCGAGCTGCTTTTGGCAGCTCTTTCCCGGTGGTACGTTGAGGCTTGAGCGATGCGAGAACGACGCTGGAGGACTTTTTCAACATCCTGATTGACTCGGTTGACGCTGTTCTCACCCCGATGCTAGGTTGACCGAATGTCATCCTCTTCTGAGAAACGAACCCCCAATCGACTCATTCACGAAACCAGTCCTTACCTACTGCAACATGCCTACAACCCCGTAGAGTGGTACGCCTGGGGACAGGATGCCTTGCAGCGTGCCAAAGAACAAAATCGTCCCATCTTGCTCTCCATCGGCTATTCCGCCTGCCACTG
>JBKKBQ010000279.1:0-3684 GCA_046714015.1 Nitrospira sp. | reverse complement strand
GGGGTGGCGGAGAGGGAGGGATTTGAACCCTCGGTAGAGATTTTGTCCCTACGGCGGTTTAGCAAACCGCTGCCTTCGGCCACTCGGCCACCTCTCCACGTCACACTAAACTGGATCACGCCGCATCCACGAGGGAAAGCGTCGCCAGGGCGGGAAGCACCGACGAAGCGGCATCTTACCTCAGCCTATAGGAGGCGTACAAGAGAGGAGTGGAGCCGTCTTTCAATTTTACGGCAGATTGTACCGATGTTTAGACCGGCGTGGAGCGGACATGATGGGCGTGAACCAGAAGCTTCTGTCGATTAGGCACGCCGACCTTGTCGAAAATGCTCGTCATGTGATGCCGGACCGTACTGTCGCTGATCGATAACTCGTAGGCGATGTCTTTGTTCGAAAGGCCCTGTCCCACCAAGCGGATAATCTCGCGTTCCCGTTCGGTCAAGGCGTCAGGCCACGCCGGCGGCTGTGGGTTGGATATGACCGTCTTCGTGACGGGGGCCCCGATGCCGATTCCCCCCACGCGCTCCCGTTCTGAGGGAGCTTGGGGCTTTGCGGGGGCATACAGTGCCTCAATCACCGCGAGCACGACGGTAGGCGGTTGAACCTTCAGGATGATGCCGTCGACGCCGTAGGCAAATGCCGCCCGCATGCGGTCCTTGTCCTCGAGCCCGCACAACAACACGATCTTACTGGTCGGGGCTGCCTCCCGAATCTGTGTGAGGGTGCCGATAGCGTCGCGCTCGGGCTCCAGATCCAGGATAAACAGGTCGGGACGGCACTCGGCACGGAGTAGGTCAGAGATGCTCCCGGGGTAGGGGCGCACGACCATCGGGACGGTTGCGCTGCTCTCGAGAATCTTCTGTAAGCCCAACCATACGAGACATTGACTGCTCAGAATTGCGATCGTGAGGGTTGGACTCGCGGCGCTGGTGTCGGTCATGAAGCCTCCTTGTTCACCCTGCTGCTGAAACAATGTTGAAATAGGTTTTCAGATTCTAAGGTGAAAACCGGGTGCTCCTGGATATGTTCTTTCGGTTATAGCGGGGTGGATATCGCCCGAATGATCGATGATCCTTCGTGGGCCAGGTCATCAGCTCGAAGAACTTTTGTAGGAGGCTTGACGGTCGGACTGCTACAGGCTTGTCCTGGAATGTGCTCGAGTGATCTTCAATATTCACGAACGAGGTCGCATAACGAAGTTCGACATGGCTTGATCGCACGACACCGCTGAGGGCAAGCATATGAAGGGCCTTCCGTATTTGGCGTGTGCGCGTTCTATAACTTCCCGGTTGACGAAGCGGCATACTGTGACCTCCGTTCTCGTTAACCATGCCAAAAGTTCCGAAGTCAGACCCACAGCACACTTTTGAAGTCCGCATCCAGGCTTCGTGGATGGCCGCAGTGGCGGCAACGAACGAATAGACTCGAGTCGTCAGGTATCCCGGCGGCGCGAAGAACAAGTTGGTAGGTTGTTCCTCCACAGAAGGGGCACGCTTTTCCATGAAGGTTCTGTTGGATAGGTCCTAGCCGGTTGAGTTGCTTGTCCATGATCCGCCCTCCAATTCAGTAGCTGTGTTGTGATCGGGCTGGTATGAGCATAGGGCTAGATTGGTTCGACGGAAATACCATGAATGTATGATCCTACCGAGCCAACGGGGGATGTTCGATTCCGGTTCATAGCTGTGCAGAGGCATACATGGTCGCATGAACCAGACTGCATCATGGTCCGGCCTGGGGGAGGCAAGATTAAGGGTGAAGGTAGATTTCTTCTGGAGGGAGAAGAAATCTCTTGCTGCTCACGGGTGGGCATCCACGAGCAGCTACCTTCACCCACGTATTATTCCATCAAATGCTTTCGTTGATGACAAGGTCGTAGTTTTCCTAGTCTGACGGCTGGTAGTGGCTGTCATGCGCGAATCATGATTTGTTGGCCTAGCCTGGCTGATGCCGACACGTGGTTTCCTTCAGAAGACACGAACTGTTTGAGCCGGGTATGGTCCTTTGGTGAAACAAGAAGAAATTCGATCTTGATCCAGTCATTCTTGACCCACTGAACCTCCGCTAATTCGATCACGCTATACGCGTTTTCATCGGGGAACCACAGACGGAGTTTGACATAATCGCCAGGGCGCAGCCTTTCAGGGTTTACGATGACAGGATGCGAAGCCGATAGTTCATACACACAGCCATCACCCTTCAAGCCGTCGTCTCCCTTTGAAAGCATACAGTCGATCCCAATTTTTGATAGTCCTGGAGACATGCTCTCTCCTCTCGTGGAAAGTGTGACTGCTGAGAAAACAGTAATACAGGATGGGCGTGAGGGCTACTACCCGGGTAGGTGGAAAGGCCTGACTAAAGAGGCATCACCATGATTCTTATATCGTTTGCTTCAACCCGCATATACATCCACATAAACAACAGTATTAACAAATATTTATGAACTATGATTAATGTTATAGATTATGGTAATAGAAACGGCTTGAAAATCAGTGAGTACGGTAGTGTCAATCGGTAGGAATCTGGCCTCTTGGCTTGAGCGTGATAGGTAGTCGCCAATAAGTTTCTTCGTGCTCGCTGGCGATGGTGAATTCTTACCACCTCAACGCAAATCAGTTCCATATACTAACGTAGGAGGTCTTTAGAGACTCACTCCTGCGCATGATCTGTTGAGGGTCTGTGGTGAGTGGTAGCAGGCCGCTCAAAAATCAACCTCGCTCCCGGCTTAAAAGTAAGGTAGTACCAGACCCATTCCGACATGACTCGGAATCGGCTCCGGAAGCTGATCAAAAAGAAAATATGGACGATGCACCAGAGCAGCCAGGCCAAGAGTCCCGAAGCATGGATCGAGCCTAACTGAGCCACGGCTTGTGCCCGGCCGATCGTGGCCAGCATGCCACGGTCTGCGTAGACAAACAGTGGCCGTTGGTCGGGAGCGACGTCCTGATCGATGAGGTCGGCAACATACCGTCCCTGTTGCATTGCGACAGGCGCCACTCCGGGCAGCGGCTTGTCATCGTGCCCCACGCAATGTGCTGCGTCACCGATGACGAAGATCCACGGATCGTCGGGAATCGTCAGATCCGGTCGGACCTTGATCCGACCAAAGGAATCTTGTGGAGTCGAAAGACTATTCAGGAGGGGAGACGCTCGATTGCCCGCAGCCCAAATGACGTTCGTCGAGGGAATCCATTCCTGCCCAACTCTCACACCGTCGGCATGGACGGCACTCACCGGGTTGTTGAGTTTGATCATCACGCCCATGCGAGTGAGCGCGGCGGCGGCCTTTGCAGAAAGTTCGGCGTCAAAACCAGGTAGAATGCGTGGACCGGCCTCTACGAGCATGATGGAAAGGTCTTCCACGCGTAAGCTGGGAAAGTCCGGTCCCATGGCTTTCCTGCCGAGCTCGGCGAGCGCGCCGGCTAATTCAACTCCGGTCGGCCCTCCTCCGACGATGACAAACGTGAGCCGGCTCTGGACGCCGGTCGAGGTTCTCCGACGTTCCGCGTCCTCAAACGCGAGCAACATCTTCTCTCGAAGCTGGACGGCATCGGTCATCGTCTTGAGTCCGGGCGCAGACGACTCCCACTCGTCGTGTCCGAAATAGGCGTGGCGCGAACCCGGAGCGAGAATCAAGCGATCGAAGGCAATCGGCGAACTGTTCCGCAGGCTGACCATCCGAGCTAT
>JBKKBQ010000278.1:0-5936 GCA_046714015.1 Nitrospira sp. | reverse complement strand
TCGAAGGAGGCCAGCTTTTCCTTGTGGACCCCCACTCCTCTCGTGAGAAACATATGCGTAGGTACCATCATCTCCCCTTTCGTCTGGCAATCGGCCTCTCTGGTTGTTCGAAGGTTGTTTGGTGACGTGTGTCAAATCGGCCAGACAAACAAACCGGACCAGATCAACGGCAGTATCGGGCGCTTGTTGTAGCAAGATTAGACTGGCTTCGCAATATCTTCTAGACACTTTTTTCGGTTTGGCCTGGCGGTTCCTTCAGGTTCATGATGAGCATGCGCGGCTCGGTCATGTCTTCGATCGCGGCACGCACGCCTTCGCGTCCCAACCCGGAATCTTTCACGCCGCCGTAGGGCATATGATCGGCCCGAAACGTGGGGATCTCGTTTGCCAAGACCGCACCGACTTGCAGATGTCGAAAAGCATAAAAGATCTTGTTGATATCCTGCGTGAAGAGGCCGGCCTGCAATCCATAGTCCGATTGATTGAGCAGCGCCACGGCCTCGCTGAGTTGACGATACGGCGTCACGGTCACAACCGGCCCAAATACCTCCTTACATGAAACTTTCATGTCGGGCTTCACGTTAGACAACACCGTCGCTTCAACAAGAGAGCCCATCCGCTTCCCACCCAACAGTACGCGCGCCCCTTCTGCGACGGCTTCGCCAAGCCAGCTCTCCACGCGTTGAGCGGCCGCATGATCGATAAGGGGACCGATGGTCGTCGTTTCGTCGGCAGGATCGCCCACTTTCAACCGAGCGACGTGCATGAGTAACTTGGTCGTGAATGCATCGGCGATCGAATGATGCACGAAGACACGCTGCACCGAAATGCAGGTCTGGCCGGCATACCCAAATCCGCCCGCCGCGCAACGTTGGGCCGCCAGCTCAAGGTCGGCATCGGGCTCGATGATCACAGCGGCGTTGCCCCCGAGTTCGAGCGTGACTTTTTTCTTTCCACACTTTGCCTTCAACATCCATCCCACCGACGCACTTCCGGTGAAACTGAGCAATTTGAATCGTGGATCGACGACCATCCGTTCAGCGAGGATGTTCTCGCACGGCACCACATTGAGCCCGCCGGGAGGAAGTCCCGCTTCCATGACCACCTCACCAAGGAGGAGAGCCGTCAACGGCGTCTGAGGAGCCGGTTTGACCAGAATCGGGTTGCCGGACGCAAGCGCCGGCGCCACTTTGTGCGCCACAAGATTCAGCGGAAAGTTGAAGGGGGTGATGCCGAGAATGGGACCGATCGGAAATCGGCGGAGCATACCGAGATGGGTATCGAAGCCGGGCGTCCAGTCGAGCGGGACCACTTCACCCGGAATCCGTCGTGCTTCTTCGGCCGCCACCGTAAAGGTTTGAATGGCCCGGCTGACCTCCCGTTTTGCGTCGGTGATCGGCTTGCCCGCCTCGGCCGTGATGGCCTGTGCGAACTCGTCTCGGCGTCGATAGAGCAGGGCGGCGACCTGTTGGAGGATCTTGTATCTGGCATACGCCGGCAGTTGCCCCATCGTTGCAGCCGCACTGCATGTGGAGGCGATGGCCTCGTCGACATCCGATTCAGTCGCTTGCGTAACCTGAGCAACGAGTTTCCCGGTGAACGGATCAACGACTGGGGCCGAGCGCTCGCCCGACTTCCATTGGCCATGCACGAGGAACGGACGGGATTCCTGCACTAGAAGACTCGCTGGAGTCTGTGATGAGGTTGGTATTAGTCCGCCGCTTCAACCGGCGCAGCGGCTTCAGCGGCAGGTTGAGCGACCGTGGCGGCTTCGTGCGCGGCGACGGCCTTGGCGATCAGTTCCTCCGTGCCCCAATCGCGGATCGCCTCCAAGGTAAATCCCTCGTAGGTCGACACCCCGTGACACGAGGGACAGTTCGGCATCGGAACTTTTCTATAGAAGACTTCTGTGAGGCAAGACATGCAAACCCAGAAGTCGTCATCACGATGGGAGACGGGCCAGAACGATTGCATCGAAGCCATAGAGACAACCTACCTTATAGTGACGAAGAGGACTATCCTACCTGCGTACCGATGTCAACCTCACGCGCGAAGGCTCATCGCTCCGGCGCAATGTACCTATTTTTTGTCAATCGCCAGAAGCCGATCGATTTCCTCGGCGAACATCTCGAATGGAAATGCTCCGGGGATCGCCACGGCCGGCTCTTTGTCCGTCGGCTCGGCGGCCGTTCGCACGAGGATGAAGCCGGGCGTACCGTGAAACCCCCACTGATTGGCTTCCTGGCGATCTTCGAAAATCGCCTTCGTATACCGCCCCTCGTTCATACACCGTTCAAAGGAGGGCTGGTCCAATCCAAGCGTGACTGCATGTTGGAGATAGACCTGCTTGTCCAATCGCCCTCCTGCCGCAAACAACCGATCGTGCATCGCCCAGTACTTACCCTGGCCCCCCGCACATCGGGCCGCCGACGCAGCATCAAATCCAGGGCCTTGATCGGCTCGCGGATAATCCTTGTAGAGAAACCTGACCTTTCCGGTATCAACGTAACGAGCCTGGATTCGTGGCCACGTATCCTTGAAAAACTTCAGGCAATAGCCGCACGCAAAATCAGAATATTCGATCAAGGTCACGGGTGCGTTGGCTTGCCCCCTGATCCGGACATCGGTTTCGGATGAAGGCCCGGCAAGGACCGAGGAAGACCACAGAAGGGCGCCGCATACGAACAACTGAACCGACCATCGGCCTTCCATTCGATTCATGAGCGAGGCACCGCGCCAGCCTTCTTTCGCTCCAGAATCCCCATCATTAATAACGGCCAGACGACCGTCGCATCGCTCAACACTTCGGCGAATCGCCCACCATCCTTCGGTGTCACAAATTTCCCCCAGGACAGTCCTTCTTGATATGTACAGCCACTGAGCCCCCCCCAGTAGTCCGGCTCGGGGCAAATTCTCACCCCATAGTGAAATCGAGGCGGCTTCCCGTTCAGGCCCAACCGAAGATTGCCTATTTCAATATACGGGCCGACCTGCTGCGCCCAGTTACGCGGGACCCCTCCCCCGATCGTGAAAATTCCAAGTCGCTTCGCCGAGAGGACATGGTCCGCATAGCTGTTGAGATCGAGGTACGGATTGAATGAGGGATACGATTGATGGATCGCTCGTAAAATGTCCACATCTTTCCCGTGACCTGCCTGAGATCGAGCTCGATCGACCTCCCGAGCCATCGCCCACGTTCCCATGTCGAGCCCCACTTCCGAATCGGTGAACGCCGGGATAAAGACCGGGACCTTTTTCAAGTAGGCGCTTTTCAGAATGCCGTCGCCGTCGAGCTCCTCCGCCAACGTCTTTCCCAGCTCCCTCGTGAGGAGCTCCGACGACAGCGGACGATCATGATCGAGACGCTTCAAGGTGTGCGCGACGACGTGCTCGACATAATTCAAATTCGATTCCATCTCAAGCGTGTCGTAGACGCGATTGTACCCTTTCCGAAAGAGCTCTTCGTCACTTATCGACGGATCATGTCGATAATGCGTCTTGCCGACCGATTCACTGAGTCCATGCGCCATCAACGCTCCGGTCGAGACGATGCACTGCACCATCCCCTCATCAATCATCTTGGTAATGAGCTTGCCCATCTTGGCGATCGTCATGGCGCCGGACAACGTCATCACGACCTTGCAGTCCTGGTCCTCGATCATCGCCCACAGCACCTCGAAGGCTTTGCCGACATGGCGACCGCCAAAGGCAGTCTTCCCCATCGCTTCGAGCAGATCACCGAACGAGGAGATCTTGTCAGGATCGAGCGGCTCGAGCGCTTCTAATCCGTCTTTTGCTCCGTCACGAAATTCGCGTGCGTACATAACGATCCTCTAGAGAAATTCATAACGCTTTCGTTATACACAACCAAGAATGGAGGCGTCAATGAAGGACGCTTAGAAATTGTCCACCACCGCTTCGCCACCTAACAGGAAAAACCCTGTTCGTGTGATGTGGCGGGTGGCCCTAATACCGCTCAGAACTTTTACTCTAGCCTTTCTAAATGGGCGCAACCTATAATCCGGCCTGTCGGTGGGGTCAACGCCGACAAGACCGCGGATTTCGGCATCGTTATGCGCGACGTGAAACTACACGGCAGCACCGATGCGACACCACCACCGCCCGAACCAGTCTCGAGCCGGTCACACGTGCCGCGGTATTGCTGCGGTGACGATTCCCTCACCGGCCTCTTTCTTCGACGATATGAGCGAAGGCACTGTTGGCGTCACCGCGGTGCTGCGCGCATGGATGACGGAGACTTTACCCACACTTTTCAGAATTGCCGCCGTTTCACTGACGGAATGGTGCAGCATTCGTGTCCGATGCAGTCCGTCAGCAGCCTGTATAAGGAGCGAACCTAGGTGGGAGGATTGCCGACAGTCGTTGGAGCGCTCGTTGTGATGGCAATATCAACCGCCACCACACAACCACACGCATGTAATGCCTATGGCGCAACCTGAGAGGGAGGCCGACCATGAACGCGAGCAAGGCTGCCATCTGGGCACCCGGAGACTGGAACGCCTTATTCGGATTCGGCACCAACATCCTGCTCAATATGCTGGTCCTCACCGGCCTCCTGCGCTTCGTGCTGAAGATGCCGGACAGCCTCGTCTTCGGTCGCATTCTTCCCGCCTGCGGCCTCATGCTGTTCATGAGTACCATGTATTACGCATGGCTCGCCTACCGCCTGGCCAAGACAACCGGGCGCAACGACGTCACCGCGCTGCCGTCGGGCACCAGTGTCCCGCACATGTTCGTGGTGGTGTTCGTCATCATGCTGCCGATTACTTTGCAAACCGGCGATCCGATCAAGGGATGGGAAGCAGGTCTGACCTGGGTATTTGTGCAGAGCTTCGTGCTCATGATCGGCGGCTTCATCGGCCCCTGGATACGCAAAGTCACGCCGCGCGCGGCACTGCTCGGCACGCTGGCCGGCGTGTCCATCGCGTTTATTTCCATGCGCCCGGCTCTGGAAATGTTCATGACGCCGCTGATCGGGCTCATCTGCTTCGCGATTATCATGGCCAGCTGGCTTGGCGACGTGCGTTACTTCGGTGGCATCCCTGCGGGCTTGGTGGCTATTGCAGTCGGCATGGTGATCGCCTGGGGTTCCACCGGGTTGGGCCTGAACTATGGAGGCATGAGCCTGGACAAACTTGCCGGCTCGTTCTCAAATTTCGGGTTTTCCGTGCCGATCCCCGCCGTCGGCCACGTCTTTGCCGGCTTCGAATATCTCGGCATTATCCTGGTGACGGCCATCCCGTTCGGCATCTATGATCTGGTGGAAGCCATCGACAACGTCGAAAGTGCCGCCGCAGCCGGCGACAGTTTCCCGACCACGCGCGTGCTCACAGCCGACGGTCTCATCAGCCTGATCGGCTGCCTGATGGGCAATCCTTTCATCCTCGCCGTCTACATCGGCCATCCTGGATGGAAAGCGATCGGCGGTCGCATCGGCTATTCTGCCGCCACCGGCGTCTCGGTAATCCTATTGTCCTGGTTCGGCATCATTTCGGTCATGATGGCGTTGATCCCGGTCGTGGCCATTGCACCGATCCTGCTCTACATCGGTATGCTGATCGGCTCGCAAGCATTCCTCGAAACACCGCGCAGCCATGCCCCAGCAATCATTCTAGGGTTGGTGCCGCACGTCGCGGCATGGGGCAAACTGCAGATTGACGGCGCGCTGGGTGCCGCCGGCACCAATGTCGCAGCCGTCGGGCTAGACAAACTCGGTCAGGTCGGCGTCCTCTATCACGGACTACAAGTAATCGGAGGTGGCGCGATCCTTGGGGGACTGGTGCTGACGTCAATTGCCGTCTTTGTAATCGACCGATCATTTTCCAAGGCAGGCGTGTTTGCCCTTGTCGGTGCCGTGTTCACGTTCTTCGGCTTTATGCACGGTGAAGCGATCGGCTTCGCTCAGTCGCCCGTTG
>JBKKBQ010000277.1:0-7581 GCA_046714015.1 Nitrospira sp. | reverse complement strand
TCAGGATCAATGGACTCCGAATGAGCACTGGACCTTCAACGTGGGCGTCCGTGCGGATGCCGTGCAGTACCAACGGGGTGAAGGACAAATCAGTCCACGGCTCGGTGTCACCTACCGATATAACCCGGCCCATGCGTTCCATGCGTTTTATGGCCGCATGTTTACGCCTCCAAATCTGGAAGCGATTTCCTTTACCAAGCTGAATACGGCCGGAACGAAGGCGGCTCCGGAGGATCCCACCAATAATCAGCCTCGGGCCGAACGCGCCCATTACTTTCAGATCGGCAGCGTGCATGCCCTGACTGATTGGGCGACGCTGCAACTGACGGGCTATTACAAGCTGGCCAACTATCTTTCCGATGCAGGCCAGTTCGGGACGACTCCCTTGTTGAATTATTTTGCCTTTGAACGAGGCTGGAGCCGGGGCGCCGATGCGGCACTCAAGGTGCAGTTCGGCAACCTCATCGGCCGCGCGAACCTCGCGTGGGGACAATGCAAGGGCTACGGATTGCAGTCGGGGCATTTTTTGCTCGAGCAGGGAGAGATCAATGACATCAATTCCCGCAGCGGCGTATGGTGTGATCACACACAGATGGTGACAAGTTCAGCCGTGCTGAGTTACCGGTTGAGTGAACGGACGACGGTCACCGGACAAATGTTGTATGCCTATGGTCTCAGGACCGCCGCGGAAGGCGCCAAGACCAATTCGACTCACGTTCCCTCCTATACGATCTACAACGTTTCCATCACACATATGATTCCGTTGCCATGGGACAAGCAAAAACTCTTGTTGGGGTTCGATATCGTCAATGCGCTGGATCAAAGTTATTTCATTAATCGAGGCGAGGGCAGCATCGGGCTTGGTGTGTCCCATGCCGGCATGCCTCGATCATTTTTCTTTCGGGCGCAATGGTTCTTCTGATCAGACGCCGAACAAGGCCACCAGCGGCGTTCTCAGTCGCCCGTCTCCTTGCGACGTACCCCGGTGACGGAGCTGTCCTGGCAGCTCGGGGCGGGTGGGTGGAAAGAAACACGCCTCAGTTGCCGGACTCCCTGCGGCCTTGCTTGATGACCTTGTTGGGCGTCTGGCGGTGTGTGGTATAAGGAGGTCGATAGGAAGAAATGAACAATGAAGTTGCTTCGCTCATGAATGACCGAGACTATAGGGGCCTGTTGGTCTTGCTCTGCCTGCTGTTTTTCGTGGCACCGGCCTATGCCGTGCTTGGCGATGAGGCCACCCACGAGAGCGATCACGATGAAGACGTGCTTGAATTGCCGGAGGTCCATGTCCATGGACTGTCTCTCAACAAAGACCAACAATCGGGCCCCGTCGCCAAATCCACGCCATGGCCAGGTATTCCCGCGTCACTCAACGGCCAAGAACTCGATGATTGGATGAAGGCCCGCCTGTTGGTCTCCAAGCAGGCGAAGGTGACGGTGGTGGTCTTGGAACCGTGCAAACATCGCGAGCTGACGACGGCCGGAGTTCATGCACTCGGCAAATGGACCTTCGATCCTCAAATGAAAGGGGACGATCCGGTCGACGGTGAGCTGACGGTCCGAATTCATTTCCGCACCAGATAAGAACGTCACTGGTCATTAGTCAAAGGTCATTGGACAGGATTGAACAGAATGCTGATAATGTTTCCCACAATGACCAATGACTTGTGACTATTGACCCATCATGACTTGGGAAGAATCCCTCTTCTTCGCGATCAATGGCTTGGCAGGCCGGTCGGCGGCTGCCGATCACTTCTTCCTTCAAATCGGACACCGCAGCCTGCTCTACGTGCCTGGAGCCTGCGCTATCGCCTATTGGATTTGGAGTAATCGGCGAGAAGCGTTGTTGGGAGGGCCTGTTCTGGGTGCAGCAGTCGGACTGGCCGACTTTTTCGGCGGACAGCTCAAATGGGTCTTTGAACGAGTCCGGCCATGCCGAGCGTTAGCCGAAGCAGTTAAAATTGAGCCGAACGGCTGTGGGGCTCTGTTCAGTTTTCCGTCGAACCATGCCGCCAACACTGCGGCAATCGCGTCGTTCTTACAGGTCCTCTATCCTATGTCTGGCTGGATCAGCTGGCCGATCGTTGCGCTGATCGGGTTTGCCCGGGTGTATGTCGGCGCACACTATGTGACCGATGTGCTTGGCGGGTGGGTACTCGGAGGGGCGTTGGGTGGAGGGGCCGCGTGGGCACTACTTCAATGGCCGAGCTTCAGGAAGAAGGTGGAGTCGGTTGCAAGGCCAGTCAAGGAAGCGGATGTGCGGTCCTAATACTCACAAAGTCCCCGGTTGGTTGTCCACCGTGGCTAAGAGTTCAGCCCGCAGATGCTCCACATTGTATCCCCGTCCGATTAGTACCAGCACCGGATTTGGCTCATCCAGTAACGTCACCGGCGTGATCGTGACCTGTCCCGGCAACGCATATTGGAATTCCTGCAGCTCCGGTTCCTTCGCAAATCGGAAATAACCTTTCGCCCGCTCAAGTTCTTTCGGGAGTGTTTTGATCCAGGCCAGGAATCGCCTGCGATTCAGAGCACCCGGCAACGGGACTGTCGTGGCGATAGGATGATGGGTCGCACGTGGAGTGGGGCCAGGGTGTGACTTGCTGAACAGCACATTTGTCGTTGCTGTCTGTTTCGTCGATGGATGCGGAGCCAGCAGATCTGCGGTATTGAGACGCGCGTGCGACGTTTCCCACAGGCGGGCATAGGGGTTTTGTTCGAGGATGCCGGCGCGAAATCCTTCCCAGTGGCCCGGCACATACAGGTCCCGCTTGTTCAAGATGAGTTCATCGGCGCAGCGAATGGCTTGCGTGGTCACATAAGCGCTGGAGTGGCTTTCTTCCGTCGAGACCGGATGCAGGAGCGCAATCACGCGTTCAAGGGAAGCCAAGCGCGCTGTGTAGGCATCGGTCACGGCATCGATCACTTCAGCCGGATCGGCGAGGCCTGAACATTCCAAAATCAACACATCCGATCCATAGTCGCGCACCAACTGCGCGATGCCCCAGGAGAGATCTTCCTTCGTGTCGCAACAGACACAGCCGCCGGCGAGGTTCATCACCTGTTCGGCAAGCGTCCCGGCACGCGGGCCGTCAATGCTGACGGACCCGGCTTCGTTCATGAGTACGCCGGTCCGTCGACCAAGGGCTTTCCAATATTCCAGCAACCGCATCAGCAGCGTCGTCTTCCCGGCGCCGAGTGAGCCGCAGAGGATATAAAACGGAACAGGGGTCGAAACCATACGCCTCCTCAATTAAGTCTGATCATTGTAGCGACTTAGGCCTGGAACATGAAGGGGATGGAGTCATCCTCCAGCGAAGACCGGGCGAAAGCCCGCGTCGGTGAGAATGTGGGCGACCGTGTTACGCTGGTCACCTTGAATCTCGATCCGTCCCTCTTTGACCGTTCCGCCTGCTCCGCAGGCTTTCTGTATCTGTTTGGCGAGGGACTCTCTCTCCGCCTGGCTGATCCCAATAAACCCTGTGATCACTGTGACTGTCTTGCCCCCGCGGTGTGCCGTTTGACGAATGATATCTACACGCCCACGATTCCTCTTGGGCGCGATGGGCGCCGGAGCACTCTGGTTGCAAACAGGGTGGTTTGGTGAAGCCGCTGGGAGCGGCGCATGCTTCAGCGCGCCGAAGGGGCTGGCCCACTGGATCGGTCCTCCGTCCGTGGGAAGGCGTTTCTTTTCTTTCATGAGATATCTGCTCCTCGGGGGAAGGCTACACCGAGGAGAGATATTCGACAAGTGGCTGTGAGCGCGACTCACCAGGTGACGAGACGTTGTCTGTCGAAAATCACTTCTGACTCCGGGTTTCTCGGATGCATCGGCAGACATTTAGGTGGCTATGGCAAGAATAGCGACAAAATCCGCACGGGGGATACTGAGCATTTGCTGCATCAAACAATATGCTATCTCGTGCGACTATGGTAAAAGAGAGAGCGAATTGTACCGACAGTACCTAACCGACGCTGCTGTCCGGCCGTTAACGGTAGGCCGTTGTGAAGTCGACGCTCGCTACATGATCCACGCGCTCGCGGACCATCGTGGGTGCGAGGGCGCATTGAGCCTGAAGATCTGGGAGGACACATGATCGCATGGTGGCTACTTGGTGGTGGGCTGGTGGCTGTGGCGATCGGAGTCGTTGTGTACAAGGAACGGAGGGTGCGTCATCGCCCACAGTCTGGGTCTCATTGTGTGATGACCAAAACGACGGATGGGACACTGCTTCAATTTCTGGTCAGGCCCGCACGCCGGACCGGAAGACATTAGCATGGACTCAATCACGTTGAAAAGACAAGGATTTCTGACTAAGACTTCAATGCTTCCGCAAAACATTGCCATCTGTGTGGCAGGGTTGGATGAGCCGTGTTCCGATTAATAAGGAACAAAAGACTCCGATGCCCACAGTTTCTAGGTACACCCATCTCCTAGAGGATCATGATCTCGGTCGTCGTCGGTTTCTTCTCGGAACGATCGGTGAACATCTCGCGCGAATATCCAGGCTGGCCTGATTCGACACGTGAAGGTATCAGTCAAACCTAGAATCACTGCTGGCTGAGCAAACTAAAACCTATACGTATCTTTAAGGAGATAGAGGATTGACAATTCTTACTGCCTAGGATAGTGCTCCGGTCAGAAGCGCAGCGGAGAAAATCTTCCACGCGGTGGTCTGTGAAGAAGGAGAGCTGTCAATGAAAACGTTGGTCTTAGCCAATCAGAAGGGTGGCGTGGGGAAAACGGCGATTGCTTGCCAGCTTGGGTACTTTCTCGTCGAAATGCTCAAGAAGCGGGTCTTGATCATCGATCTAGACCATCAGGGGAATACGTCAAAAAATATCATTACCTCGAAACTGGCCACCATCTCGGCGGTCACGGCCAATCAACTGCTGACCGATCCTGTCACCACCATTGAGGATGGGAACTTTGTCGTGATTCCGTCGCATAATGATCTCTTACGACTCGAACGACGGGAAGAAGATCACAACCAGTTTGCGACGAATCTTAAACTGTTCCTCAATGAAATGGATGATCGGTTCGATGTGGCCATCATTGACACGAATCCGAACCCAGATATCCGCGTGCTCGCATCCCTCGTGGTGGGTGACTTCGTGCTGTCACCCATTCAATTGAACCAAGAGGCCGTCGACGGCATTGCCGCGCTGCGGGCGCAAGTTTTAAAAATACAAAGCACACTGAATAAAGATCTCCGATTCATCGGGCTCCTCCCAAATCTTGTGGAACCGACTCCATTTCAGCGCGCCAATTTTGAACAACTCTGTACGGCCTTTGCCTCGCTGTTCATTCGACTGGATGATGGGCGCATGGCCGCCATTCCCTCGCGCACGGCCGTGGCGGAAGCTCAGGCGATGGGGGCGCCGATCTGGACCTTACAAAAAACCAGTTCACGCGATGCGTGGATGCATCTCAAACCAATCTTTCAGAAAGTTGCTCATACGATGGGGGTGACAGAATGAAAAAACCGATGACCGCGACACTTGATCTTACTGCTCTTGACCGAACCGCTCCTGCTCTCACGACCACTCCAGATCCGACCGCCAAAGAACGGATCGTCACGGCTGAAGTCTTGGGGCGCCCGCTTCAAATTCCAGTCAAAGACATTGAAGAAGATCCGGCTCAGCCACGCCACGAATTCGATGCGGAGAGCATGGAGGAATTGGAGAACAGTATCAGGCTGCACGGAGTCAAAACGCCCGTGTCGATTCGTCCGCACCCCACCGAACACAAACGATGGATCTTGAATTTTGGCGCACGCCGGCTTAGGGCCTCTAGATCAGTCGGAAAAGCCACGATTCCAGCATTCGTCGATCGGTCACATACCGACTACCAGCAAGTCATCGAGAATTTGCAGCGGGAAGATCTGAAGCCGCGAGAGCTGGCGATCTTTATCAAGAGGAAGATGGATGAAGGGGAGAAGCAAGCTCAAATCGCCGAACTCCTCGGTGTGAATCGGTCTATGGTCACCAATCATTTAGCACTCATCGATCCACCGGCTTGCATCGAGGAGATTTACACATCTGGGAAATGTCTCTCAGCCAAGACGCTCTACGATTTGCGGAATCTGCATAAAGAGTTTCCCAAGGATGTCGAGCGATGGTGTGCCGGCGCTCAGGAGATTACGCGCGCGACGGTGTCGGCGCTATCCGCAAAGCTCAGAGGTCCACAAAAACAGAAAGTTGCCACGTCGAAAAATGAGCAGGGGAGCGAGAAGCAGATGCGCAGTTCAAGTGTAATGATGCCGTCGCTAATCGTCGTGTTTCAAGATCGATCTGGGACGGTGGATCTGCAGCATGCCCCGGAGCAACCCAATCACCTGGTCGTCAATTTTGCTGATGGCAAGCAAGAGGAAGTGCCTGCTCGGCAATGTCAAATTGAGCAAATCATTTTCCAATAATTCCCTGCCAGTCGTCCCCCTCTCCCATTCTGGATGGAGAGGGGGACGACCTGAGCCTCACCTTAACACCGTAGTCGCCTCCTCAGTCCCCAGCTTCCGAGATTTGTCCTAATCCATTCCTTCCTCCCCGCTGAACTCACCATCAAACATATAAGTCAGGTTGTGATGTTGTTGGACATGTCCAACAAAATGCACCGCTATTCCGTATCGCTCCTCACGGTTTGGTTAAACTTCGGCTTGCATGGGTGTGTCTCGCTCTGCTCGTAGAGTTTGCGCTCTGCGACGCAATTGCGGATCAGCGGCTCGTCATTATTCACGGGATTCTCCAGGCTCCATCCCGTTCGTCACGCTACGAAGCCTCTGAAAGTGGTTTGTGGTGAATTTGGGTTAACCGTGACAGTTGCCGGTCTCACCTCAGTGCGTATCAGGGTTGTCCGCTGAAGAGACAAAATCTTGTTGGACATGTCCAACAGATCACCTGGTCCTCCCCAGTCACGTAACACCTACCGGTATTGGCCAAGGCTGGTATGAACCAAACAGGCTAAGTGGCTTCGGCTACCAAGGTCTCCAAATTGAAGCCTGTTTCTCATGAGCTCGCTAGCGCCTGTTATCACATGCTGCGCGAACAAGTGCCGTTTGATCTCCACCACACCTTTGACTAGGTTCAGCAGATGAGGGGAGGGCTGGGATCATTTTTTAGGGATGAGGGTTTGGTCAGGCGCTAATGACTCCCCTCAGCCTCTACCACGGTATCTCTGCGAAGCTGATGTGGGGAATGAGACGTCTCGGCTGTGAGTCATTATGGGGTTTGGCGCATTCTGGCATCCAGACATCCTGTGCCGCATAGGTGGATGTGGCCGAAGTCCGATGGTTGTCTTGAGCACTGAGGTGCCAGAAGCTGGAGTGGATCCTCATTGGGAGATCAATCCAACGCCTTGAGCATGATGGGTGACTAGTACGGCGCATCGGACAAGGACAACCGTGATCCGACGGAGTCACGCGACAGGCATAGCGAGGGGAGACGACGCCATTGGATCTCTCGTCACGTTCGCAGAATACTGAGGGCACGATGGGCTGTGCCATCTTGACCAGAGCCTTCGAGATGGGCGACCACTTGGATAGACCGCGGTCGATTTATCAAAGACTTTGATTTATCCTAGGG
>JBKKBQ010000276.1:0-3118 GCA_046714015.1 Nitrospira sp. | reverse complement strand
GATGCGGCCTTTGGAGTGCCGGTCGGATTGTCGGACTTGGTACTGCATCATCTTCTACGGGGTCTGACCCGCTACATGTGCTCCGGCGCCGAGATGCCGAGCACATTGAGTCCATTCCGAAGAACCTGCTGGACCGCCCCCATCAAAACCAGTCGCGCCGCCGTCCGTTTGACTGTGAGCACTTCAGTAGGGGCTGACTCCTTGTGCTCTTGATCGAGTTCAGGGGGCAACACACGGTGTTTGTTATAAAACGTATGGAGAAGCGCCGCCAATTGTTGAAGGTAGTAGGTCACACGGTGTGGCTCAAAAGCCAGGGCACTCGCCTGGACGACTTCAGGGTAAGAGGACAGCTTCTTGATCAACCCTAATTCATCGGGATCCATTAACACTGTCAGATCCGTCGCCTCCGCAGATGGCCGGGTAACCCCTCGAGAAGCCGCGACACGCCACAGGCTGCAAATTCTCGCGTGGGCGTATTGAACGTAGTACACCGGATTGTCGGCGGACCGTTGCTTCGCCAGCTCCAGATCGAACTCCAGATGAGTCTTGGAGTCCCGCATCAAGAAATAGAACTTCGCGGCGTCGGCTCCGACCTCATCGATGACTTCCCGCATCGTAATGAATTCGCCGGTCCGCTTGGACATCTTCACTTCGACGCCGTCCCGCAGCAGCTTCACCAACTGGATCAGCACGACCTGCAGACGATCTTTTGGATGTCCGTATGCCTGCATGACGGCTTGCATGCGTGGGATATATCCATGGTGATCGGCGCCGAAGACATCGATCAACAGATCGTAGCCACGCCTCAGCTTGTCATAGTGGTAGGCGATATCGGATGCGAGGTACGTGTACTCACCGTCCTGCTTCTTGACGACACGGTCTTTCTCGTCACCGTACACGGACGCCCGAAACCACCAGGCACCGTCCTGTTGGAACAGGAGTTCGCGGGTTTTTAACTCATCCAGGGCCCGCTCGATGGCTTTGGACTCTAGAAGCGACGCTTCGCTGAACCAGGATTGGATCTCGATACCGAATGACATAAGATCGTCACGGATGAGTCCCAGCAGTTTCTCATAGGCAAGAGATCGGCAGCGAGTCTCAAGGTCGGCAGGACTCAGGGCATCAGCTACGCGGTCGAGTTGGTCCTTGATTTGTTGTGCCACAGCTGTGATGTATGAACCATGGTAACCATCCTCAGGAAACTCGACCGTCCGGCCCGACAACTCTTGGTAACGAGCATACACAGACGCGCCCAACAATTTCATCTGTCGTCCCGCGTCGTTGATATAGTACTCGCCCACGGCATCGTATCCGATCGCAGCCAGTAATCGGACAACTGCCTGCCCGACCGCCGCCCCCCTGCCATGGCCGACATGCAATGGGCCGGTCGGATTTGCGCTCACATACTCAACCAACACTCGACGGGCGGTTCCGACAGCTGCCCGGCCATAGCGAGCGCCCTGCAACTCAATTTCACGGAGAACCTCCTGCCAGAGCGTGGGCTTCACCGTAAGATTCAAGAAACCGGGACGAACGATTTCAACACGATCAAACAACTGCTCCCTCTGAGGGATATTGTCTACGATGATTTGGGCGATATCATGAGGTGCCTTGTGCTCAGAGGAGGCCAATGACATGGCCACCGTGGAAGCGAGGTCCCCCCACTCCGGTCGTTTGGGCGCGTCAAGACTCAGTGTGGGCCAAGCCGTCGTCTTCAACTGCCCTTTTTGCCTCGCGCCATTGAGGGCGCCAAGCAAGGCCGTTGTCACCCTCTCTTGCACGAGTCCTTGAGACACAACAATTCCTCTAAGTCCTTACCAAAGAAAGGAAATTAACGCGCCACTGTATCACATGGGGTAGGGAGAGACAAGGCGGTTCATGTGGAATTACGAGGGTTTGCGCTGCTCCCTCCTCTTGCAAGTCCCGATGCAGTCAGAATATCTTCGATCGGCACTTTAAGACAGGGCTTCTCCGCACACTTTTTAACTGTTTCCCACGATTCACAGATACAGGGAACCCCACGCAGAATCGTCACATGGCTACCATGCGGGGCCCACCGATGGTAGTCCGTGGGACCGAATAGGGCGATAGTCCGTACACCCAACAAAGCAGACAAATGGGTCACACCCGAATCATGACCGATATAGAGCGTGACCTGCGGAAGCACTCCTGCAAGCTGAGAAAGATCAAGGTCTCTAAGAACGTGGGGTGACTGACTCACAAACTGCAGTACATCGGCCACGGCATCTTCATCGTCCGGTCCCTCCAAAACGAGTGGACACATCCCCCCTCGCCATAGCTGATCAATCAGCAAGGCCACTCTTCTGGGTTCAAGACACTTGTGAACGCTTCCACTCCCCGGATGCACAAGGACCGGCGATTGATCGCGCGAGATCCCCAGGGCCTTAAGATAGTCTTTAGCCCACTCCAAGAGATGTGGGGGAACTTGTATGGTTTCCTCTAGAGAACTATCTCCGGCCGTTTCACCCAGCATCTCAAGAAAACGGTGCCCCTGATGTCTCGCACGTAATCCCGAGGAAAATGGCGACTGGATCCGAACCCGCGCGACGCCCGATTCCCACAATAGGGAACCAAGAGCGCCATCTTTGTCTTCCGCCCAGACCACGGCCAGATCACATCGTCTCAACCATGATTGTAATTCACTGGAGATGGATAACGTCGCTGAAAACAACCCCAGACCTGCTTGCCCTTCCAATGGAATGCCATCGTCAATCAACCCACACTCCAAGAGAAGTCGACTCACGGCTGCGGAAGCAATGAGCACGATCTCATGTTGAGGGAAGCTCACACGCAGACTCCTTATCGCTGGGACAGCCAGCAGGACATCCCCAAGTGCACCGGGATGAAGGATAAGGATGGTGCGTTTCACAGGTCTTCCCAAAACACTATGACCCGGAACCCCTGCCAGGATCAGGCACTGATCGAGCCTGTTCTAAATCGGATGGCGTATTGATATTGAACATGGAACGCCCATCGTGGTCGATTTGCCTGATCTCTCTTTCGACAATCAAGCGGACGCGAAGAGCGGGATGATCTATCATGCTGTGAATCTTCCTATTATGGTGGTTCATCATTTCCTCAATAACTGGAAGGCAGT
>JBKKBQ010000275.1:0-7166 GCA_046714015.1 Nitrospira sp. | reverse complement strand
GTCAGGATGAAATCTCGTTTTACGATCTCACCGCTCAACCGACAATATACCCGGTTCTCTAAACCCAGCGCTATCAATATTATGAAGCAATCGGGCTGCACACAATGGCTCACCTCGGCAAGGCTCAGGACATTCTCGATTTTGGTTGTGGACTGGGTATCCTGACGACCTTGTATGCCCGCCGTTTCCCTGACGCGAATCTGGTCGGCATTGATCGTTCGTCGGCCTCCATTGCTATCGCACAACGAAAGGCGGACGAACTGGGCCTGCGTAATCTTCGGTTCATTTGCTTGGATGTCGAACAAGAACCTCTTTCGGGCTCCTTTGACCTGGTGTTGACGACGCACGCACTGCTCCAGGCTGAGCAGGATCCTGGGATACCGAGCGAGAGTTGGCGGACGTTTGATCGTGGAGACGATCCATCGCAGCAGATGGCGTTTGAACAACGGACAGGTTTGGCAAGCCGACTTAACCGCCTGTGCCAGGTCCTACGCCCATATAGCCGCATGATTGTGTGTGAGAAAACACGGCAGTTGGCCAGGCGAGTGCCGTTTCAGCGCGCGCTGGCCGGCAGAGGGTTACAACTGGCGAAGCCTGCCGCTCCAATTCAATACCGATCCATCGAAGAGGCGGTGGAGGATGGGCCGTTCTATGTGTTGAACAAAGAGAATCAGGCCACAGTGGCTTGGGATGAATTGCCCGAGTTGGATGATGGGACCCTTTTCAATCTCAACGCCATGCTGGGGAATTCCATTGATCCCAATGCACCTCTCTATGAGAATCATGGAGCCTCGGCGCAGGTGGCCTGGGAAGAGTTGACGGAACGACAGGTTACGCATGAGCTGACGCGCGAGGAGCCGGACGGCCGACAAGTGCACGTCGAGCTGGGTGTCGTGGATGACATGCGCTATCTGTACTGTGCGAATACATTCGATCAACGGCAGCTGGTCCTGATGGAAGAGGCACGCGCCACGCTTCTCGATGCGTACCATCAAGAAATCCTACGTGGGCTCCCCTAGGACATCTACTGGCTTGCACTGGTTTGCCTGGCACTCCTTACCTAAAATCCATAAATACCAGATATTTCTCTTGCAATCGTTTTGCGCCCTCGCTACCCTTGGGCCGCTCGCCAACAGGTTGTAGACGGTAGGCCGGTTACTTGCTCGTTGTGTGCTCGTTCCAGGCGTGAGTCGGAAGGAGGAATCACCATGAAAGCGGCGCACACCATTCTTGTCGCGCTGAGTCTGGTCTGTCTCGGCTGCGCCACTCCGCCGGAAGTCAAACAAGCCTTGATCGCCAAGGATCAGGCCTATGCCGAGAACCAGCGGTTGATGGAGCAATACCGAGAGTTGGTGACGAATGTCACCGAACGGCATCAGCAGTGGTACCGCCATGTTCAAACCAGGCTCAAGCTGAACTTGGCGCTGCAATGGGCCACGACCAACCCCAAGGTGACCGATGTGGCCGATGTTGAACTGGCCAAAGATGATGCCGAACTTCTGGGGCCTGAGGTCATCGTGCTGATCAATGACATTCGGCTCAAGAATCTCCCGGAGCGGAAAGGGCCGAACGGGCACCTGATCTTTTCGTCCGGTGCCGGGGATATGAACAATCTTCTGCAGAAGCTCCCCGATCTAGTCGGCCGGGTTGAGCGCCGAGTAGCGAAAGATTCTCAGGTCCCGTCCAATGTGGATCTGACTGCGTTCGACCATTACCGGGCCAACGTGGAAGCGCTCCGCCGAATCAATGCGGTCATCAAACAATACTTGGATATCGATGTGACCTTGTCCCGCGATGAGGTTCAGTCGCTTGCGGATGAGCTGCGGACATTGCGCCGATGACGGCAGGCCACGAGCACATGAGGAGATCGGTATGATTGCACGACGAACAACAGTCTTGAGCCTCGGCCTTCTGGTGATGAGCGTAGTTGGGTGTCACTCGATTCATAGTGATGCGGTGCGCGATCTTATCCAGCTCGAAGGCGGAAATATTGATGCGGCCCAGACGAATATCGATCTGTTCCAGAAAGAGACGGAAACACGCATCAATAATCTGGAGCAGGCGCGCAGTTTTTTGCACGACAGTTTTAAACAGTTGCAGATGCAGGAGGCCAAGCAGCAGTCCGTGCTCTCGTCGTACCGCAAAATCGCCAGCAAGAAGGGTGAAGCGGCGCACGCGGCCTCGTATTTGGTCGGGCAACTCTATTTGGCCGACTCTCACGGTGTAGAAACAATGGTGTGGGATCAATTCGAAGAGGATTTTTGCGGTCTGCGTGACATGGCCAACGCGCTGAACGGCTCATGGAAGCAGGCCGGTGCGATCCATGCTCAGCTGAAGCAGTTCGCGAACAAGTCGGCACTTGCTTCTGTTGATCCGGAGTTTGTGTCGGCCTTGGTCAACCAGGCACCCGTCCAGTCCGGACGGGTGGTGGAGATCCTGAATCATTCGCGAACCGTGAACGATGCACTTGAAGAAGTGACGGGTTCCGGGATCATTCGCATGAGGGCGCTTGAGCGGGCCCATACTTTGACCGCCGATCTGGTTGAGCTTCTCGATAAATTGAAAAAAGACGACGAGTAATAAGGGGGCACCATGGATCTCAGTATTGATGGAGTCGTCGGTTTTCTCCGGGATAACGATAACCTGATCAAGCGGTTGATGGAAACGACCGAGGATGCGACTCAAGAGGTGATGGGGCTTTCGGTTCAGGTCGACCATGCTCGTGATGAGGCCAAGGCGTTGGTGGATCAGCTGGGGGCCGTCGAATTTGAGGTCGGGAAGCAGGATGAGACGAAGGTTCGTCAAAAAGCCCTCTTGGAGGCGGTGGCTACGCTCCGCAAGAAATTCGAAACGTATAAGAACGACCCGCTTCGGCGCGGGATCTATGCCGCCGAGATCTCGAACCTGTATCTGCAGTTGGCCAACACCTTCAACAATGAGACGATTGCGCAGATCGTTCCCTTCACCAAAGACGAGATTAAATCGTACAAAGATCTCATGAAAGAAGCGGTGCTCGACGCGGCGTCCAGGAAAAAACGGGCTGCCGTCATCAAGGCCGCCGGGCAGCTTTCCAAACTGGCGATCGGAGTGGCGGCGAAGCTGGCGGTGTAACACCGTGAGGGATCGAGCGATGCGATGGACATGGCTTGTGTGGGCTGTTATCGGTTTCGCGTATGGCTGCAGCCTTGATGCAGGCTCCCGCGGCCCATTCGGTCCCGAAGATCCTGAAACCGCGGTGCAGAAGACCACGCTGCCCGACAAGGTTCCTGCCCCGAATGTGTTTCAGTTCACCGGCGATGACACGGTCCGTCATCACAAACCCAAAATGGCTGGTGCGGTGCTTGATTCAGCCGTGAAGCGGTCGGTCAGAGAGCCAGCGGTTCTGACGGCAAATGACGTGACGCAGTTGCGAAAAGCCGCCGAAGGTGACCGCCGTGTTGCCGCCCTGCTGGGCAAACGCTGGACATTCATCGATGCGGACCGAATGCCGCCTGGGGGCAAGGTCTCGTTCGGCTGTTGCCGCGAAGTGTCCAGTATGACGAGGTTGGTGTACTACAGCTATAGCCAAAACGTGGCCGTCGAAGTTCGGCTGAAAGAGACTGCTGTCCTCAGTGTTTCACGTCTCGACGGCTATCAGCCGCCAGAGGGACGGCAGGATGTCCAACGAGGCATTGAATTGGCTAAAGCGGATCCTCGTCTTGCCGGTAAGGTGGAACAGCTTCAAGGCCATGGATTACTGATGCAACCAGACCGGGGATTTTTCAGGAACGATCCGGGCTACGCCCACCGCACGATTTGGATTACCTTTTCGAAGGGACAGGACGGAGATCCAAAATATTGGGCGGTGGTCGATCTGACGGAGGATAAAGTCCTTGAAGCCGGTGAGGAGCCGCCTCGCTCGTGAGGGGAATGGGATGACACGCATTTGGTACACCGGGTTCTTGATGCTCAATGTTCTCGTCTGGTCTGGGACCGCGATGGCCGAGACACAGTCCGAGCATGTGGACTGGGGGCGGTGGAGTTTCGACTGGGAAGTCCGAGACAACACGGGCTTGACGTTGCGAAACGTGAAGTATGCCGATGAGCTGATTCTCGCCAAGGCCGGCATGCCCGTTGTACGTGTGAAGTATGTGAAGGAGATGGTCTGGTGGAATCCTTTCACCTGGTTTGGCTCACGTGCCGAGAGTGGGCGCTGCGGCCCATTCCAAGATCGACTGCGGTGGCAGGATCTGGTGCCGATCGCCAATTGCGGCGACCAGAAAATCTGCATGGAAAGCTCAACTCAGAATAATGTGAAGTGGCTCGAGTTGGGGATCTATGCCAGAATCGGGGAATACCATCTCTATCAAGCATGGCACCTGTCGGACGACGGCGAACTCCGTCCCGTGTTGCACAGCAGGGGACTCTCATGCAACACCAATCATGACTACCACCCATATTGGCGGTTCGATTTTGACATCAACGGTAACGGTATGGATCAGGTTTTCGTCCATGAAGACGGAGGGGCAAACCGGGGCTGGGGACCGGGATGGCGAAAGTATACGAATGAGCGGAACGATGTCAAAATTCAAGCCCTCAATAAAACTTGGTTGGTCCGCGATCAACTCAACGGCCATGGAGTCTGGATCCTGCCTGGTACCGGGTATGTTCCGCTGAAGGATGATGGCGAACGAGACAAGTTCGCCGATTTTGATGTGGCGATTCGCCGAGCCAACGCAAGTGAGGACGTGCCTTGGGGTTTCGGAGCACGAGGCCAACTTCGATACGACGAAGATAATCAGGGAGTGCAGGAGCAAGACATTGTGTTCTGGTACGTTGCCCACTTGCCCCACATGTCCGCCTTGGGTCCGACGAAATGGTTGACTCTTGGTCCTATCTTACGTGTACAGCGGTAGTCTCCTCGTCTGATTAAGAATATATGGAAGACAGGCCACGCATCCTTATATCGACGTTACCCGCTCTGATGAAGGTGGCACAGCTTATGCTTTCGTTAAATTCTGAAAATTCAGAAAAAGTTAATTATTCCAGTTGACAGCTACGATTAAAGAGGTATAGAGAGAAAGGAGAGTTTGCTGTCTACACAATTCTCCGAGTAATTCCGAATCAAGGAGAGGTGAAGATGGAAGACCTTAGTCCACCGGATCACAGCGGCCCGCTGAGTATGGGCGGGCGTCTCGCCAGTCACGTTAGCTGGTTCTCCATCGGCTGGTCGTATTCCTGATAAGGATTTACATCATTGTGATGAGCCGTGTGTAGAGTCTAGGCTGGCGTAAGTATCTACTCGCTGGCGAGGGAATCGTATTGCTCTTGACGAGTCGCTTCTAGACCCATTCCTCTCGCGGGTTTTCATCAATAATTTAGTGAAGATGCCGTAGGCGCCCTAAGCGCCCGCTGCGGGCGGCTTCCCGGATGGGGGCCGCTCGCCGTGATTCCATTAGGCTTTCCATGAATCGGAAAAACAGAATGGATGGTGCGTATATCGTTCGGGGTCGTGGTTCGAACGAAAGGAGCTAGCCATGGACAGTACCTTTTTGATGTTTGCCGGTGTCATGCTCGCGATTTTTGTCGGTGGTATAGCCATCTACAAGAAGAGCCAGTAGCTCAAGGCGGCTGAGTACGCCTGGATTTAGTGAAATGACCTGCAGCCAAAACCACCGGTTGCGAGTGTCGAGCCTTCGGTAAGGGACCACGTCAGGGGTGCGCAGTTGAGGCGTGTCACTGTTTGGGTCTGTCGCTAATGCGCCGGTGCGTGGCTATTAAGTTCTGTTGCTCTGATGAACAAGAAATGTGCGCGTCTTCCGCCTATTGTCTATTTCGAAGCCTCCGGACTTGAAGGAAACAGGATAAACGGTCCTTTAGGTTCCTGATGCGGCGGAACATAGGCGGGTGCCGGTTCGCCGGCAGGTCCTAAATTTCTGATGAACCGATAGATAGCGCGCAGGTCTTGCTCGGTCATTTCGCGAAGAACGAACCATGGCATCGGCGGTCGAAACTCAACTGAACGTGAGACCTTGATCCATTGGGTTTCTGAGAGATTCTGCATATAGAGCCGCAAGTTGCTTGCGTAGGTTGTTCCCCAGGAGCCCCGCCAGCCCATCACATCTCCCTTGAGCCAGTCTTTCTCAGGAATCTTGCCGGTTGCTTCTGTATTCCGGTGGTGTGGCAATCATTACACCCGGCGATCTTGATGACATACCGTGCCCGGTTCTCAGTTTTCTTCTCCAATGGCGTCGCGTGACTTGGTGAGCGCCCATTATCCCCGGCAGCTGCTGCAGTAGCCACCACAGTGATGAAGAGCAAACACAGCGTTGACGTGGGGATGGTTTGAATCACGCGCATGATTTTCTTCTCCCTTATTATGATGAGTGCAGGCTATGTGCCATCACGGTCCTTGGAAGATGGAACAGGGAATGAACGGTACTCAGTATTCGTCGATTTCATCGGTCTCATCCAGCATCTCGGCCGTGATCTCGTCGGCCTCGGCCGTCCATTGAGCCAGTGGAATGCCTTTGGCTTTCAAAATGGCTTCCTGCTCTGTTCCTGCCGCCGTCGTCAATTCATACGTAACAGTTTGTCTGACTTGAAACATTCTCATAGCGATTCACCTTTGAGTCCGATCTATTTGCCATTGATATGTAATGGTTGACTGTCAGTTTCTTTGGAACGATGAAACGATGATCAGCCAGGCCAGGTGCTCGGTGGCTCGCTAGCAGGGCTTCTTTTTCCCGTGCATCCGCGCCCGTTCCAGCTCCGTCTGTTGGCGCATGTGATCGAGCTGAAGCTGAAACTGCCGCTCCCGCTCATCATTCAAGAGCGGAGACCGTCCACTCCCTCCGATCCCATCTTTCCCTGCTGCCTGGACTACCATCGTGGTGAGGATGCTGCCGACTGTGACACCAAGTATAAAGTTTCGCATTATTGCCTCTACCGCGCTCCTTTCTATTCCCTATTCAAAACCGTCAAAACGACCACCATCAATAATATCGCCTAGAGAAGAGAACCACCTGATCACGGGTTCCCGCCTCGGGTAACCGGTGCATTGTAATCGATCCGGCTATGGATACCATAGGGGGATTCTTCAAGATGTCATTCTCTGATGCCGTGTGGCCGTTGCCTTGACTCTATTTCCATCGCTTTGCTAGAGTGACCAATCCAAGTCTAAGCGA